>JAIEMI010000040.1 GCA_019752235.1 Rhodospirillaceae bacterium | reverse complement strand
AATGCGCAGAAGTGAAGTTAAGTTTTTATAGCGTTACCCCTGTTATATGGCTGACAGAGGCTTCAAGTCAAACCGCGCGAGGCCCTTTTTGGTTCCCAAAAAGCGGAAAAAATCGTTCTATTTCAGATATTAAGGAACTATTAACCTATGTGGCAACCCCACCCGGGGCTTCAACCTTGGAGAGCGAATCCCACCAGCGACCACAAGTAAAGGGTGGCGAATAAACCAACCAAAGCAGAGGCTTCTTTAATAAAAGCGGTGGCGGACATGGTGCGGTTCCCTTCTTTATGTTCATACTTCGTTCTCACCAACACATAAGAACAAATAAGGAACATGTTGTCAAGCGGCCCTCTTAGCCCTAAGGGGAGGGCCTTGGGACATGTCAACGGCCACCGCCCGTTTATCCACAGGAAAATCGCGTCCGTGACGGCTTCTCCCGCTCCTCTATCCGGCGACTCCCACCGCTTTTGCGTGGCGCCGATGATGGACTACACCGACCGGCACTGCCGTTTCCTCATGCGGCTGCTGTCGCGCCGCACACGGCTCTATACCGAGATGGTCACGGCCGCCGCCATCGTGCGCGGCAGCGACCCGGCCCGCTTCCTGGCCTTTCACCCCAGCGAACAGCCCCTCGCCCTGCAGCTGGGCGGCAGCGACCCCGTGCAGCTCGCCAAAGCGGCGCGCATGGCCGAGGACTGGGGTTACGACGAGATCAACTTGAACGTCGGCTGCCCCAGCGACCGCGTGACCTCCGGTCGCTTCGGGGCCTGCCTGATGGCCGAACCTGACCTCGTGGCGGCCTGCGTGGCCGCCATGCGCGAGGCCGTGACGATTCCCGTGACGGTGAAAACCCGCATCGGCATCGACGACATGGACAGCGACGCGCACCTGGACGCTTTCATCGCTACCGTGGCCGCCACGGGCTGCGACACCTTCATCATCCACGCCCGCAAGGCCTGGCTGCAGGGCCTGAGCCCGAAACAGAACCGCGAAATCCCGCCGCTCAATTACGGCCGCGTGCACCAACTGAAGCGCAGCTTTCCGCGCCTGAAACTGATCCTGAACGGCGGCTTGAAAACGCCGCAAGGCGCGCTCGCGTCACTGCGGGACGAGGACGGCACGCGGCTGGACGGCGTCATGCTGGGACGCGCGCCGTACGACACGCCCTATATGCTGGCTGAAATCGACCGGCTGTTTTTCGCAGACACCGCCCCGATGCCGGAACGCGCCGCGGTGACCGAAGCTTATGTTGCGTATGCGCTCGAAAACGTGAAGGGCCACACGCGCATGCACAACGTGCTGCGGCACATCATCAACCTGTTCCACGGCTGCGCCAACGCGCGGACCTGGCGCCAGACGGTGGCGCGCATCGGCCAAGAGGCCTCGGACCCGCGCCCCCTGGTCGCGCTGGCGCGGCAGTTGGAGGAAAAGCGGGTCTTGGCGGCCTAACGGTAGAGGCGCTTCAGCACGCCGACGACCACGTCGGCCAGCGCTTCGCCTTTCTCTTCCTGCAAGAAGTGTCCCGCGCCCTTGATCTCCACATGGGGCTGGTTCTTCGCGCCCGGCACGCCATCCTGAAAGACTTTCTCCCACGCCTTGGTGGCGGGGTCGCCGTCACTGAACGCCGTGACGAAGGGTTTGTTGAAGCGCCCCAGCACCTCCCACGCGCGGCGGTTCTCGGCCACGCCGGGCATGTCGGGCGTAATGGGAATGAGCGCCGGAAATTCGATGGGACCGGCTTTGTAGCTCGGGTCCGGGAAAGGTGCGTCGTAAGCGGCGACAACCGCGGCCGGCAGCGGCGTCACGCAAACGCCGGCAACAGTGCCGCCGATGTTCATGTCCGTCGCGGTCTTGGTGCTCTGGCCCCACGCGGCAATACCTGCGCCCGGCCATTCCGGAATACCGCGCGGCGGCGGTTCGAAATTCGGCAATAGCGTGTTGGCGGCAACGACAGCATCGAAGCGGTCGACCATTTCGCTGAGCACGCGCAGGCCGATAGGCCCGCCCCAGTCCTGGCACACCAGCGTGATGCGCGTGAGGTCCAGTTTTTCGATGAACCGCCGCAGCCAGTCGACGTGGCTCTGATAGGTGTATGCCGCGCGGTCCGACGGCTTGTCGGAAGCCCCGAAGCCGATGTGATCGGGCGCAACGGCGCGAAAGCCCGCCGCCGCGATGGGGCCGATCATCTTGCGGTACAGGAAAGACCATGTCGGCTCGCCGTGCAGCATCAGCACCACGGGCTGGCCGCGGGGCCCCTCATCGACATAGGCCATGCGCAAGCCGCCGAAGATTTTATCGGCAATATCGACGCTGCGCCGGGGAAAGGGAAAATCCGGCAGCGCACCAAAGCGTGCCTCGGGCGTTCTCAGAACACGCGACTCCATAATCACCCCCGCTCAATCCCCCGCGCGATTTAGGGTTATAACCTTTCGCGCGCATTACCGTTATACTATTGAAATGCCTGGGAAATGTTGACATCTAAATGCGGCGCCGGGAGAGCGCCGTCACCGCGATGAGGGCAAGGATGGAGCAATTCTTTATCCGCGCGGCGTCTTTATAAATGCTAAGAACTTCAACCCCTTGCCGCACGTATTGGTTTTATGCGAGTGACACATATTGGGGGCGCCGCCGGACCGCGTGTCATGGTCCGGCTTCAGCACGCACAATAAAGGTCGAAGGCTGAGTACCGGGATGGCCACGGAATCAGGTCCGCGCTACGCGATCTATTATGCTCCGGAGCCGGGCAGCCCTCTCGACGTGTTCGGGCGCACCTGGTTCGACGACAAGACCAACGGCAACGCCACGGCCATTGCCAAGCTAAACCCGAAACGTCTGGCGGAGCTGAGCGCAAGCTCGCGGCGCTATGGTTTCCACGGCACGCTGAAACCGCCCTTCGGCCTCAATCCATCCGCAAGCCTCGAAAGCCTGCTGAACGCCGCCCGGGTTTTCGCACGCACTCTTGCCCCGGTGGAAATTCCGCCGCTGGAGTTGGCCATCATCGGCAAGTTCATTGCGTTCACACCCACGGCGCAATCGGCGGCGCTGGAAAAGTTGTCCGCCGCCTGCGTACGCGCCTTTGAGGCCTACCGCGTGCCGCTGTCGGACGAACAGCTCGCAAGACACAAGCTGAACAAGCTTACGGTGCATCAGGAACAGATGCTGGCGCACTGGGGCTATCCTTACGTCATGGAAGAGTTCCGCTTCCACATCTCGGTGACGGACCGCATCGACGACCCGCACGAGCGCGAAGAAATTGTCAACGCGCTGGAAAAACTCGCCAAGCCGATTCTAGGCAAGCCCATTGTCGTGCGCGACCTCACCGTGTTCCATCAAGCCGGTATCGATCAGCCCATGGCCCCTATCGAGCGCATTCCCTTCGGCCGCAGTAAATAATCGTTCCCGCCTTATACCCCGCCCCGTCTAGACTGCGGGTGTCATGAAAGCTTTCTTTCGGAAAGTCGGCAGCGCACTCGCACGCGGCGCGCAAAGTTTGCGCGCACTGTTCAGCCGCAGCGAACGCGACCTCGCGCGCGCACGGGTCTATTGGGACGACGGCGTTTCCCTGACATTGAGTAATCTGGCCCAGGAAACCGAAACCCGCGCCAGCGGCCGGGTACAGGTGATTTCGCTCGCGGACTTCCGCACCGCCGTCGGTGAACTCTGGGATAAATATCAGAGCAAGATCCTGATCATCGTGGAATCGACCATCGCCCGCATGATCGGCCGGGGCAATACGTTTATCCCGCAGGGAGACGATACCTGGCTGCTGCTGTTCCCCAGCCTCGATGAAGAGAAGGCGGAACAACGGACGAATGCGATCGCCGCCAGCATCGGCAAAAAACTGGTGGGCGCGCAATTCACGCCTGAGGAACTGCCGCTCCCTTCAGCCGCCAAACTCGATCTTAGCGGCGCGATGAACGCCGACGGCAGCCTCAATATGGACGCCCTCAGGAACGCCATCAGCCGCGTGAGACAAAAGCAGATTCTCAAAACCGTTGCGCAAAGCCCCCACCCCGCCGGCCCGCGTCCGCGCCCGGTTACGGCGGGCGCGGCGCCGCAACGCTCCAACGCCGATCAGCTGAAACCCTTTTTCCGCCCGGCCTGGAGCGCGGATACTCAGAATATCGATACGTTCTTTTTCCGCGCTTTCACCGATGCCGGACTGAATGTGTACGCCGACAGCGCGCCGGTGCTGAACGACGCGACCGTCCTCGATCTCACCAAAAACGCGGCCTCGGCTTTCACCGCCATGTGCGAGGGCGGCCTGATGGCGAAGATCGCAATTCCGGTCCCCTTCAACACCCTGCACGGTCCGGCGGGACCGGAGGTCTTGCGTATCATCTCGGCGCTACGGCAGCGCGACCGGCTCATGCGCTTGCGTATTGAAGTCGTGCGCGTGCCCGAGTCCGTGACATCCGAGCTTCTGGTGCCGATCCGCGAGATGTTCCGCGCTTACGTGCGCGAGGTGGCTTTCATGGTCGATCTGCTGTCGCCCCATGCGCAGATCCTGGCGCTCGACCACATCATGCTGGGCGTGGAAGTCGGGCACGGCCACGGCGGCGGCGGCGAACAGGTCTATCAGGAAATGCTCATATTCCGGCAGCGGGCGGGCCGCAGAGGCACATATATTCTGGGTCTGCACAGCCGCAGTGACATGATGCACGCGGTCCGCGCCGGATTTAGCGAGATCGGCGGCCCCGCGCTGCACGAGGATACACGGCGGCTGCCCTTGCACCTGACCCATATCCTTCGCGAAGACCTCCTCGCGCCGTGATTTTTTCGCCTTAGTTTTGCCAAATCCGGGGCGTTATCTAGGACATATAAACAAGGGAGATATCCCATGAAATCTCATATCCGCGTCATCATGGCCGCCGCGCTCGCCGGCCTTTCCGCTTCGGCAATCGCCGCCGAGCCCGCGCCATTGCAATTCACCGATCTTGGCGGTGTCCGCAGCTGGAAGTCAGGCGGCGATACGACGGTCTTTGTGAAGAGTAAATCCGATCAGTGGTACCGGGCCGATATGCGGGAAACCTGCATGAAGTACGACACGTCGAAAGGCATCAACTTCATCACTGAGCTGGACCCGGAGACAAATCACAAAGTAAGCAAAGTCATCGTCGAGCGGCGCATCTGCGTGGTGACCTCGCTGAAGAAAGTCGACTCACCCGACGTCAAATAGGAGAGACCTTATGAAATCCCCTATGCTTCTACTCGCGGCGGCGCTTATTTCGCTTCCGGCTTTCGCCGCCGACACCGCGGAAATCCCTTTCGCCGATAAGGGCGGTATCCAGGACTGGCGCGCCGACAGTGATCGCGTGCTCTACGTCCAGGGCCAGAACCGCCAATGGTATAAGGCTGAGTTGATGTCCGATTGTATCGGCTTACGATATGCCGAGCGCATCGGTTTCGATACCGAAGCCGGCGGCGCATTCAATAAATTCAGCTCGATCAAAGTTGAAGGCCGGGACTGCCCCGTTACCAGCTTTGAAAAGAGCGATCCGCCGCCAAAGAAAGAAAAGAAAACTAAGGACGCGACGACCCCGTAGCCGTCAGGAATTTCCCGATGGCGTCGGCGGCGCGCACCGACGAGGGCGTGGGCTGCAGATCGAAAGTGTCCGCGATGGCTTTTTCCTGCAGCGGACGATACCGCGCGTGATCCTGGGGCGCGTCGCGCAGCGCCCGCTCTAGTGACGGGATATCGCTCACCACCGGCCCGAAATGCCAGAAGGCGTAATTGATGTCGTCTTGCCATCGCGCGCCGTGGGCATTGAGGAAAATGCATGGACGCGGCTCCACCAGAAATTCATAAACCTGGCTGCTGACGTCGCCGAGATAGATATCGGCGGCGAGCGTATAGGTCATATCGAAGCTGGCCGGGCTGCCGGTGTCGATGAGCATATGCGGGCACTTTGCATATTTCTCCGGAAGGGGCTTTCGCACCCTCACCGTCATGCCTTCGACGGTCATGTGGACTTTGCGCTTAAACAGCATGACGTGCGGCGCGAAGATCAGGTTGTAGTCCTTGGAATGGTAGAAGAACTCAAGGACATCCAGGCCCATGTCGTACCACGACGACAAGCGCGGCTCCGGATGCGGGTTATAGACCACGACGGGTTTGTCGTCGGCGAAGAACTTACGTTGGCGCGCCGCCGGAATATCGACGGTGTCGAACTTGGGATAGCCCACCACCGCGATCTGGTTCGGGCGCAAGTAACCCAACCGCAGGAAACGGTCGCGCAGCTTCGGGCCCGCAAACAGCACTAAATCGTTGCCGCCGAAGGACGGCGTGAAACCGATGGAGCGATCGCCCGCGCCGTGGTCGATGCGCAGAATTTTCAGGTGTTCGAGACCGGGCAGCTTGCGCAGGAACAAGCTGGTGCCCTCGGTGACGATGACCGCGTCGAAGCGGCTGAAAAGCGTGCGGTTGCTGTAAAGGTGATCGAGCCGGCTGAAGGGCAGAACAGGGTCCAGGAGGCGCGCGAGCGGCTTATGCCATGCGGGAATGTCGAGCTTCAAAAAACGGCAGCGGACATCGGGCCCGCAGATGCCGCGCACGGTTTCCAGCAGGGCGTCCGATGTCGCGAGGACCGTCACTTCAATCTCGGGATAACGCGCGATCAACTGCGGGATCACCACGGCGCTGTGGCGCACCTGATGGCCGGCCTCGTGATTATAAAGGAATGCGACCTTCATGACGTTTTGCGCGCGGCCAGCACGCTTTCGGCCATGGGAATGTGGTCGGGGCGGTCCACGTCCATGGACGCGGCCGGATCATTAAGAATGACCGCTTTTGCTTTCAGTCCCATGGCGCGCGACACGGCGCCCATGGCGCCGTCGAGATCGAGAAAGCCGGTGACGGCCCGGAGCAGCGTCCAGACACCGAAATGCATGACAAGCTGCCACGGTTTCTTGCGGCGGCCTTCCACTTCGCTCCAGGCGCGCGCGGCTTTGGGCCCGCCTTCAGCCGTCAACGCGAAGAGATTGCAGCCGCTGTAGCCTTCGCCGCCCAGGCGGATATAGGTGCGCTTCACATCGGGAAAGGCGGGGCGGATATCGCGTTCGCGCGCGAGGCCGACGACGGCGTCGGCGTCATCGCCGATCCCTTCGCAAAAGCTGTCCAATGTTTGCGGCGTCAGAAGCGGATTGTCGGCGGTGGTCACAAGGACCGAGCGCGGACCGCCGAGTTCTTTCATGCACTTCATGACGCTGGTGGCCGGACTGCCCGCGCCTTCGCGGAAACTGATGCGGGCTTTATGAAGCGCGACGAATGCCTGGAGATCGGCGTTGGCTTCGATTTCCGCCACGCGGTTGGCGACAACGACGATGTCGCCGACGTGAGCGCCCGCCAACAGCGTTTCCAGCACGTAAAGAATCATGGGACGGCCCTGCAACAGCAGAAGCGCCTTACGCTTGCCGGGAGAACGCTGCGCGAGCACGTCGCCCGGGCGGTCGCCCGCCAGCAGAATGACTGTATAAAACGTGGGCACGCAGGATCCTTCTACGGCGTAAATAGAAAGCTAGCCTGACTAATACACTCAATTGTCATACCCACGCCAGTGGGCCAAAGGCCCACTGTTTTTTGATTGCGCGCGTTGACCGCGCGCACGGGTATCCATGCTTCAACTTGCGCGTCCAGGTGTGCTTTGCGCGATGGATACCGGATCGCGTCCCGCCTTCGCTACGCGCGGCGTGACGTGTCCGGGATGACGTCCGCGTATTAAAACGCCCCGTGGATGCCGAGAACCTTGCCGACATCCTCGCCCATGATAATGGCGTAGCGGATGTCGAACTCCTTCTTCAGGGTCGCCATGGCCTCATCGCGGATCGACGGCCACAGCTCCTGCGGGATCGCCAGTACGCCGTCGTCATCGGCGTAGATATAGTCGCCGTTATTGATGGTGACGCCGCCGATCTTGATGGCGCGGTTCATGGCGTGAACGGTGCCTTCATACTTGATGTCGTCGCAGGAAATGCCCTTGGCGAACACCGAGAACTCCAGGCCGTTCAATTCAGCGGAATCGCGGGTATAGCTGTCGACGACCGCGCCGACGGCGCCGGAGCGAATGGCGATGTTGGCATTGAGATCGCCGAAGTAGGCTTTGTCTTTGACATCGTTCTTCACGACGATGACGTCACCCGGGCGTACGAAGTTATAAGTGCCGAGCGCGGTGTAGATGCCCTTCCAGTCGTCGCCCTTCTTGAGCTTGCGCAGCTCCAGGGTCTTGGCGATGCCCAGCACGGAACGGCCGCTGACACGCGCGAAGCCCGGCGGCAGCAGCGCCTTCAATCCGCGCTCCTTGCAAATATCGGCCAGCAGCGACGAACACAGGTGCGGACGGATCGCGTCCAGCGCGGCATTGTGCGCGGCGCGATAGCCGGCGCAGATACGTTCGGCCAGCGCGAGATCATCGGGCCAATTGACGTCGAAGGCTTCTTCATCCGTCAGTTCAAACATCACGACCTTGTCGCCGAAGCGGCGCTTGGGCTTTGGTTTGCCCTTTTGACGGCGCACCATGTAGAGGCCCATGGACTCAATGACGGTATCGGGTAAATCGACGGAGTTGGGAATGCGCCCATCGCCGTAAGCCGGGCGGCCCTTGGCGTTCCAGGTGTACTGCTTACGTTTTTGCACCGCGACCAGCGAGTCAGCCTTCTTGTCGGCCTTCAGCGCTTTGATGGCGCGCGTCATGGTTTCGGCGGTGAGGAACGGGCTGGTGCAGAGACATTGGATGTAGATATCGGCTTCGACCTTGGCACACTCGTTGGCGAAGAGTTCATGGCCGTCGGTTTTGTTGGACGCGAGCTTGGAATCGCGTTTGAGGATTTTTACCGGCAGATCGGAGGCCATTTCGATGATCGCAGCGGACTCCGTGTCCAGATACACGTCGTCGATCTCGGGACAGGCCAAGAGCTGCTTCAGCTTGCGCTTGAACAGGTAGTCGCCGTCGAGGATGACGGTGTTCTTATTCCTGATGCGGGTGCTGTCGCCCTTCGCGGGCACAAACGCCACGGTACGCATCGCCACTCTCCCGATAAAACAGAATTTATCCGCTTGGACCCTACGACCCGCGGGTTAAAAAAGGGTTCCGCATCGGCTTGAACCGGCAGGCCAATCCGTTACGGTGAGAACCCCCCTTTTCAGCCGAATTGCAGCATTTACCCCATGAAAACCGAGCAACCGCCCAAAGCCGAACCCGCCACCATCCGCCTGGCCGATTACACGCCCCCGCCCTACCGCATTGAGTCCGTGGATCTGGTGTTCGACCTGGAGCCCAAGGCCACCCGGGTGAAGGCCACCTTAAAGGTCGCCAGCGCCCACGACCGGACGAAGGGCATCCAGCCGCTGGCCCTCGACGGCGAGAAGATGAAGCTGCTGCGCATCGCCCTGGACGGCAAGCCGCTGGCCGCCGCGGCGTATGAACTGACGGACCATGGACTGACCCTACCGCTGCCGCCCAGCGCCTTCACGCTGGAAACCGAAGTCGAAATCGACCCGGACGCCAACAAGGCGCTGGAAGGCCTTTACGTATCGCGCGGCGTCTTCTGCACCCAATGCGAGGCGGAAGGTTTCCGCCGCATCACCTTTTATCCCGACCGGCCGGATGTCATGACGGTGTTCCGCACCACCATCCGCGCGCCGAAAGCGAGCCACCCGGTTCTGCTGTCGAATGGAAATCCGGGGGAACGCGGCGACCTGCCGGACGGACGCCATTTCGCCGTGTGGAACGACCCGCATCCGAAGCCCAGCTATCTGTTCGCGCTGGTGGCCGGCGACCTCGCGCATATCAGCGACAGCTTCACCACCATGTCGGGGCGCAAGGTGGATTTGCGCATCTATGTGGAGCACGGCAAGCAAGACCGCGCCGGTTACGCCATGGATGCTCTAAAGCGCTCCATGCGCTGGGACGAAACCGCCTTCGGGCGCGAATACGATTTGGACATTTTCAATATCGTTGCCGTCAGCGACTTCAACATGGGCGCCATGGAGAACAAGGGGCTCAATATCTTCAACGACCGCTACATCCTGGCGGATACGGACACCGCGACGGACATGGACTACTACCTGATCGAGTCCATCGTCGCGCACGAGTATTTCCACAACTGGAGCGGCGACCGCGTCACCTGCCGCGACTGGTTCCAGTTGAGCTTGAAGGAAGGCCTGACGGTGTTCCGCGATCAGGAATTCACCGCCGACATGCGCAGCCGCCCCAACAAGCGCATCGACGACGTCGAGGTTCTGCGCGTGACGCAATTCCGCGAGGACGCCAGCCCCCTCGCCCATCCGGTGCGGCCCGAGAGTTATATCGAGATCAACAACTTCTACACGGCGACGGTCTATCAAAAGGGCGCGGAAGTCATCCGTATGATTCAGACCATTCTCGGCCTGGAGAAATTCCGCGCGGGCATGGATCTCTACTTCAAGCGCCACGACGGCCAAGCCGTGACCTGCGAGGATTTTGTCGCCGCCATGGAAGATGCCTCGGGCATCGACCTCACACAGTTCCAGCGCTGGTACAGCCAGGCGGGTACGCCGCAGATCGAGGTGGAGACGGCCTTTGACGCGGCGGCCAAAACCTTCGCCGTGACCGTGGGCCAATCCTGCGCGCCGACGCCGGGGCAGCCGGTGAAGGAACCTTATCATATCCCCATCGCCGTCGGCCTGGTGGGCGCGGACGGAAAAGATTTGAACGCCAGCTTGGACGGCCGTGCCGCCGCAACGCACGTTCTGGAACTGAAACAACCGCGACAGACCTTCGTATTCAAAGGCGTGGAGAGCGCGCCGCGTCTGTCGGTCAACCGCAACTTCGCCGCGCCGGTGACGGTGAAGTTCGCGCAAAGCGACGCCGACAAGGGCTTCCTGATGGCCCACGATTCCGACCCCTTCAACCGCTGGAACGCCGCACAGGATTACGGCACCGCCGTCATCCTGAAGGCTGTGGCGGATTTGCAGGCGGGCCGCGCGCCCCAGCCCGACGAGGCGTTCATTACGGCCATGGGCATCGCCATCGGCGAAAATATCTCTCCGGCTTTCCGGGCGTCCTTGCTGAACCTGCCCGCGGAAGACTACCTCGCCAACCGCATGGCGACGGAAGACCCGCTGAACCTGCATGCGGCGCGCAAGGCCGTGCGCAAGTTCATCGCCGCGCGCCATCAGACGGCGTTGCGCGCGCTCTATGACTCCTTGCGGGTCAACGCGCCTTACGTGCCCGATGCCGAAGGCATGGGCCGCCGTCTGCTGAAACGCGCCGCGCTGGGATATCTCGCCGCGCTGGAGACGCCCGAGACCACCGCCCTGGCCAAGGCGCAATTCGACAGCGCCGACAACATGACCGACCGCATGGACGCGCTGTCGATTTTAAGCACGCTGAATGTGCCGGAACGCCAGGCCGCGCTGGATGCCTTCTACGCGCGCTTCCAGAATGATCATCTGGTGGTGAACAAGTGGCTGACGGTGCAGGCCGCCGCGCCCCTGCCCGGCATGCTGACGACGGTAAGACAGCTCATGGATCACAGCGCCTTCGACATCAAGAACCCCAACAAGATTCGCGCCGTCATCAACACCTTCGCCGCCATGAACCCGGTGAATTTCCACGCCGCCGACGGCTCGGGCTACGCCTTCCTGGCCGATCAGATCCTGGCCATCAACGCCTTCAACCCGCTGACCGCGGCGCGGCTGGTGCCGCCGCTGGGGCGGTGGCGGCGGTTTGATCCCGCACGCCAAGCTCTGATGAAAGCGCAGTTGGAACGCCTCGCGGGCCACAAGGATCTGTCGCGCGACGTCTATGAACTCGTGATGAAGGGTCTCGTCGCGTAAGGCGGAGAATGTAAATGAGGGTCAGATCTAAGCTTCGACGGCGGCGTGTTCTATCGGCGGGCTGCTCTGTCCTTTGGGTTTCCGCATCAGGAAAATGAGCGGCAGCGACAGCACCGTGACCCAGGTCATGAGCGTGAAGAAGTCGATGTACGCGATCATCGACGCCTGACGCGTGATCTCGCCGTTCAGCATCGCGAGGCTCTCGGGCGCATCCAGGCGGAAGACCCCCTGCGCCGTCATGTCGATCACGGGCTTGCTGAAGGGATTGATGTGCTCGGCCAGTTCGGCGTGATTGGTCTGGGTCTGCTGCGCGATCAGCGTCGAAACGATGGAAATTCCCACGCTGCTGCCGATGCTGCGGATCAGGCTGAAGATCGCCGTGCCGTCGGTGCGATACTCCGCCTTGAGCGTGCCGAAGGCCATGGCGCTCAGCGGCGTGAACAGGATGCCGATGCCGAAGCCCTGGATGACGCCGGTGATGATCATCTGATTGACGGTGACGTTGAGATTGAAGGTCGACATTTCCCACAGCGAGATACCCACCATGGCGCCGCCCGCCAGCATCATCATGCGCGGATCGACCACGCGGATCAGGCGTCCCGCGAAGCCCATGGCGATCATGGTGCCGATGCCGCGCGGCATCATCAGAATGCCGGTCTCGACAATAGGATAGCCGATCAGATTCTGCAGCATGCTCGGCAGCAGGGCCATGACCGACAGCAACGTCACGCCCGTTGAGAATGCCAGGAAAGCGCCGGCGACGTAGTTCCTGTCGGCGAACAGCCCGGGCTTCAGGAACGGATGCTTGGTGGTGAAGATGTGCACGATGAACAAATAGAACATGAGGATGGCGACCACCGCCTCGATCAGAATCTCGGTGGAGGAGAACCAGTCCTGCGTCTCGCCGCGATCCAGGAACAACTGGAAGGACGCCAGCGCCAGGGCAATGTAGATGAAACCCTGCATGTCGAAATTGGTTTTGGAATTGCGTTTCGATTCCGGCAGCAACGCGGCGATCCCGACGGCGCAGAGAATTCCGATGGGGATATTGATAAAGAACACCCAATGCCAGCTCAGCGTATCGGTGAGATAGCCGCCGATGGTCGGGCCGAAGATCGGCCCCACCATGACGCCCATGCCCCACGCGGCGATGGCCGGGCCGAACTTCTCGCGCGGGTATATGTCCATCAGGATGGCTTGCGAGAGCGGCACGAGGCTTGCACCCGCCGCCCCTTGCAGGATGCGGAACAGGACGATCTCGGTCAGCGATTGCGAAATGCCGCACAGCACCGAGGCAATGGTGAAGCCGATGACGGAATAAACGAAGACGCGCATACGCCCAAAGCGCTCAACCAGATAGCCGGTCAACGACATGCCGATCGCCGACGCGACCACATAGGACGTCAGCATCCAGGTGATCTGGTCCTGGGCGGCGCTCAGGCTGCTTTGGATGTGCGGCAGCGCGACGTTGGCGATGGTCATGTCCAGCGTCTGCATGATCGTCGCCAGCATGATGAAGCCGGAGAGCACCAGCAGACGGCCGCCGGTAACTTTGATGGTGGGACCGTCGGGCATGACTGTGAGCCGGTCTTAGTACGTCGCTGCGTCGGCGCCGAACCAGCGCGACATACGGTTGCGGCCGGTGTCGACATCCGCCGTGACGCTCATACCGGAGCGTAAGGGCGGGCCGTCTTTTTGATCTTCGACCGAGATGCGCACAGGGATGCGCTGCACGACCTTGACCCAGTTACCCGTGGAGTTCTGCGCCGGAAGCAGCGAGAACTCGGCGCCCGTGGCCTGGCTGATGCTGGTGACGCGGCCGTGGAACGGACGGCTGGGGTAGGTGTCGACGTCGATCTTGACCTCTTGACCGACGCGCATATGGGTAAGGTCGGTTTCCTTGAAATTGGCTTCGATCCAGACGGCGTTGTTGGACACCATGCTGAGCAGCGGCGCGCCCGTGCGGGCGTAGTCGCCGACTTTAGGCAACTGACTGACGATGCCGTCGAAGGGCGCGACAATCGTGGCGCGCTGAATTTGGGTTTCGGCGGTCACTTTGCCCGCCAGCGCCGCTTGATATGCGGAATGATTTTGCGGCGCGATGTCGGCGTCGCCTTCGAGACTCGCGAGGATTTCCGCCTCTTCCTGTTTCAGAAGCGCGATATTCTGGCGGGCGGACTCTAACGAATGCTTGGCTTCATCGAGCTTGGCGGCGGCCACGAAATTGCTCGCCGCCAGGGTCGACTGACGCTTGAATTCCCGTTCCGCAAAAGCCGCGTTGCTTTGCATAAGCGCCATGGAGGCGGCTTTTTGCCGATAGCGGGCCTTGTTGCCGTCGATGTTGGCGATGGCCGTGCGGAGCTGCGCTTCAGAAGCGGCCAGCATGATCCTGAAGTTGGTGTCGTCCATCACCACCAGCGGCTGGCCTTTGGTGACCGCCTGGTTTTCCGTCACCAGCACCTGTTTGATGTTGCCGGCGACTTCCGGACTGATGGCGGCGATCTCGGCCTTGATATAGGCGTTATCGGTGCCGACGTAGCGGCCGCCGAATGCGTACCAGGCCGCGCCGGCGGCGACGATAACGGCGGGCACCACCATCATCAGCACACGGCGCAGGGCTTTTTTGTCCTGCGGCAGTGCGTCGGGCGTTATATCGGTTTGCAGCGAGATTTTCGGTTCGGCGTTCATAGCGGTTTTACATCCCCCGTATTACGAGCGCGACGTCTGCCGGGCGGACGGCGCGGCAAGCGCGGCCTCGGCGGTGGCGTCGGGTGTTCCAAAGTTCATGCGTACGCGCTGCAGAAACGCGACGGCGCGCGCGATGTCCGCTTCATCAAGCCCCCTGTAGGCGATCGCGCGCACTTCATCGGCGAGCTTATGCAGGATTTTCAAAATTGGTCCGGCCTGCGGCGTGAGGAAAAGCTGTATGGCGCGGCGGTCGTCGGGATCGGGGCGGCGCTCGATGAGGCCGGCGGATTCCATCCGGTCGAGAATGCGCGCCAGCGAAATCGGCTGCATTTCGACGATGTCGGCCAGGCCGGCTTGGCTGATGCCTTCGTTTTTGTCGAGGTGCAGCAGCACGGTCCATTGGGCTTGCGTGAAACCCATGGAGCGCGCGCGCCGGTCGAAATTGCGGCGGATAGTGCGCGAGACTTCATAGATTTCGCGGCCCAGGGCGAAAGGATGCGGCGTGTCTGCGGCTCTACTGTTCATGGGCGGGAGTCATAGCCCAAGACGCGCTTCATATACATGGTATATTATATGCAATGTATATGATCAGGCATGCCCAAACCGCATACCTAGTAATTGGGGTCAGAGTCAAAAAGTAAATTTGACTCTGACCCCAATTATTATCTATCTGATTTAAAGCGTTTTGCGAGTGCCGGGACGAAGGATGCGGTGCGGTTCGCGACCGCGATGGAGCGGGTTTCAGCGGCGGTCAGGATTTCTTCCATGTCGCGGCAGTAGCTCCAGAACTCTTCCTCATAGTTGCGCCGCCAGAAGCCGCCGTGCACGCGGTGGGTGACCGCCATCTTGCCCATGTAGTCGCCTTCGTTGGCGTGGGACCAAGGCTTGGTGGCGGCGGCGAAGGGCATGCCGTCGCAGCCGTAGATGTCGACCTGCTTCGAGACGGTGAACACAACGGGCAATACCAGCATGGTGAATACATTGGCCGTGGCCGCGGTCAGAAACTCGGCGGTGAGATCGGTGTTGAAGGTTGGACGCCGGTCGTTGCCGATGCCGATCACGCGCGCGGCGGCGGCGGCGCCCACGACTTCGCGGAAGTACGGCACGTAGCCCAGTTGCGTGAACACCACGCGCGACGGATCTTTCATGGCGCGCGCCAAGTCTTCGCGGAAGCGTCCGGCGTAGAGCGACGCGCCGCAGTGCTGCACGGGATCGCCGCAAAATAAAAACTCCGGCTTCAAGTGCTCCAGCGCCGCTTCGTCGCCGATGGTGGAGTTGCAGACCGCGCGCAACGTCGGGCCCGGATCGAACTTTGCCGCGACCACTTTGCCCAACGACGGGCCGTTGCCGAAAGCGCTGACGGGACGGCCTTTCCAATCTTTCAGCCGCGTCATGAACGCGCCGAAGCATTGGTTCACCAGCGCGCCCAATTCCTCCTGCGAGAAGAGCTTGTAGGAAAAGCGGATGACCGACAGCGTCTCCTGCTGCACGGCGGCGGGATCGGCCCACACCAGCTCCGCGCCGGTCTGGGCGGCGATCTGGCGCGCGGCGATCACCGTCTGATCGTTGCCCACATGCCAGACGATGACGCCTTTAAGATTGGGATAGGCGTCCTTGGTGTAGCGCCCCGGATCGAGGGCACGTTCTTCCGTCAGGACCACCTTGCCCTCGAAACGCGGCGCATACGCGGCGATGGCCGGGTCGAAATCGCGGCTGAGATAGATCTTCGCCATGGACAGGATCTGGCCCATGTCCAGCAGCCCATAGTCCTCGCCGCTGTAGGGGAAAATCAGGCGCTTGAATTTGGGCAGCGCCGGCAGGAAGTGCCAGATACTGCGGAAAAGCTGATCAAACAGCGCCGGCCGGCTGGGAAAAGGCGGATAAAAAAGGACGTCGGCCATGAATATTGAAGTTTATTGAATCTGTTTGAAAACCCCGTGAGCGATCCTACCTGTTACGGAGATTTACGTATACTCTCACCACACGTGCGAATTCACCAACAGGCGGAGGGAGACGCCGCCTTAAACTCGGGAGGACTTCATATGATGTTGCAATCCGTACGCCGCCTATTGGGCGCCGTGGCTGTCGCCGCTGCCATGTCGGCGCCTGCCATGGCGGCGGCGCCGTCCATGGACGCCGCGACCGAAGCCAAGCTGAAGACATTGCTGGCGGGTCCGCAGCGCAGCGACGCCAACAAAGCGCGTGACGTTTATCGCCATCCTCTGGAAACCCTGAAGGCCTTCGGCCTGCGCCAAGACATGGCGGTGATGGAAGTCTGGCCGGGCGGCGGCTGGTGGACCGAATTCCTGGCGCCGCTGCTGGCGGAAAAAGGCAAGTACGTCGCCGCGCACTTCGACCCCTCCGCGCCGGGGGACTACTATCAGAAGGCCATCGCCGGCTTTAAGGAAAAGCTGAGCAAGGATACCGCCAGTTACGGCAAGGTCGAACTGACGGCGTTGTCGGCGGCCACCGGCAAGGTGGAACCGGTGAAGCCGGGCTCCATGGACATGGTGCTGACCTTCCGCAACCTGCACAACTGGATGGGCAACGACAGTTCCAAGGCGATGATCGACGCGATGTATAAATCGCTGAAGCCGGGCGGCTATCTCGGCGTCGAGGAACATCGCGCGTCCACCGCCGCGCCGCAGGATCCGAAAGCGGCTTCGGGTTACGTGCGTGAAGACTATGCGGTCAAAATGTTTGAAGACGCCGGCTTCAAGCTGGTCTCCAAGTCCGAGGCCAATGCCAATGCCAAGGACACCAAGGACTATCCGGGCGGCGTCTGGACCTTGCCGCCGAGCCTGCGCCTCGGCGAGAAGGACCGCGCCAAGTATGTCGCCATCGGTGAAAGCGACCGCATGACGCTGCTGTTCCAAAAGCCCTAAGCCTGGCCGGATAAAGATAAAAGAGCGGTCCCGGCAAAATGCCGTGGGCCGCTCTTGACTCTTAAAATATGTACTGTACGGTACAGTTCACAACCAAGGATAGCTTATGGCGGCGCTTACATCCCCGCGCCCGAACCGGCAGACCCAGCGCCTCGCGGCCATCCTGGCGGCGGCGGAAGAGGTGTTTCTGGAAAAGGGGTTCGAAGGCGGCAGTCTCGACGACGTGGCGCGCCAAGCCAACGCATCGAAGGCGACCATCTACGCGCACTTTGGAAACAAGCTGGGCCTGTTTCGCGCGCTCCTGGAACACCGCATCGGTCAGATCCGCGCGCCGTTGCATGCGGGCGAAGCGAAGCACGAGCCCGTGCGCGATGTGTTGACGGAGTTTGGGCGCGGCTTTCTGCACACCCTGCTGTCGCCCGTGCCGCTGAAGTTTTACCGGCTCATGGTGTCGCAAGGATCGAACTTCCCCGATCTCGCGAAACTGTGGTTCGCCGAGGGCCCTCGCACCAACATCTCCATGCTCGCCGCTTTCCTGAAACATCGCGCCGAACTGGGCGAGATGGACATCGCCGCGCCGGACACGGTGGCGGAACTTTTCCTGATGAGCCTGCGCGGCGCGCTGCACTTGCAGGCAGCGGCGGGCCTGATTCATCCCCCTTTCGATAAAGCCATCACCGCCAAAGTCGCCGCAGCAGTCGACATGATGATGCGGGCCTACGGACCAAAAGGAGCAAAGTCATGAGTGTGCGCGTACGCCTTGCGGCAGCCGCCGTTGTTTTTGTGATCGTCGCCGTTGGCGTGTGGATGTTTGCGGGCCAGAGAGACCGGGGCACGCTGACGCTGTACGGGAATGTCGATATCCGCCAAGTGGACCTGGCCTTCGCGGTGGACGGGCCGTTGAAAGAAATGCTGGTGGACGAAGGCGACAGCGTCAAACAAGGTCAGCCCCTCGCCCGCCTGGATGATACGTCCTACCGCCACGCCGCCGATCAGGCTAAAGCCACCGCGG
>JAIEMI010000270.1 GCA_019752235.1 Rhodospirillaceae bacterium | reverse complement strand
GCGGCAGCGAGAAAGCTTTCGCGGCGGCGCTGCCGTATCTCGAAAAGATGGGCAAAACCATCGTGCACGCCGGCGCGCCGGGCAACGGCCAGGTGGCGAAGGTCTGCAACAACATGCTGCTCGGCATTTCCATGATCGGCACCTGCGAAGCCTTCAACCTGGGCCGCAAGCTCGGCCTCGATCCGAAGGTGCTGTTCGACATCAGCTCCAAGTCCTCGGGCCAGTGCTGGTCCATGACGTCCTACTGCCCGGCACCGGGCGTGGTGCCGACGGCGCCGTCCAACCGCGATTATCAGCCCGGCTTCGCCGCGGCCATGATGCTGAAGGACATGAAGCTGTCGCAGGAAGCCGCCGCCACGGCGGACTCCCTGACGCCGCTCGGCAAAGCCGCCACCGAGGTCTATGAAAAATTCTGCGCCGACGGCAACGGCAACGTCGACTTCTCCGGCATCATCCGCACGCTAGGCTAATTGAAGTTACGTACCAGGTACTTAATTGAGTACCTGGTACGTAACTTATCACAGGAGCCCCTTTGCGCAGGCGGAAACCCTTCCTCTTCCAGCTGTATGATTTCATCGCGGCGCGTCTCGAAAAGAAGAGGACGCCCGAAGATGACGTGCGCGCCCACGTCGCCGAGATCCGTCTCGCGTTCCGCACGGAATTGTCCGGCCATCTCGCCGCGGCGCTGTTCGCCAAGAAGACCCTCGACACCACGCGCCAGGTCGACGCACCGTTTCCGGATGCGTACTTCACCGGCGAGGCGCCCATCGACGCCGCCGCCGCGCCCGTGCTGCTGGCCTACGCCGCCGCGCTGGTGCGGTTTCAGCGCGACCTTCAAAGCCGCAACACCTCCATCAGCCTCGTCGCCGCCAAAGGCATGACGACCTGGATCGTCACGCTGCACGCGATGGCTCTGCCCGGCTTACGGCCGCAAGCGCAGGCCTTGTGGGAAAAGTTGATGACCGGCGCCGAGGGCGTCGAAGCCGCCCACACCTTCTTGCTGCGCCGCGCGCCGAGTGATGTCGAGCGCACCTATTTCAGCTACCGCCCGACGGCGCTGCTGCCGCCGGCGGCTTAGTTGAGGCTGCCTAGTCGACGCTCCATTTGCAGGCGGCGTCGCCCACGGCCATGGTCATGGCATACTTATCGCACAGGCTGATGCGCTTCTGGCACACGGGCCCGCGTGCATTCGAAATCGTCAGCAGGCCGTCGGTGATGCGCCATTCGCGCAAGCGTTCGCAGCCCGGGATGTTTGCGGGGAAGCGGTAGGTGATATCGTCGCCGCCGTCGATGGTGTGCTCCATCAGTTTCCACGTATACTGACGGAAGGCGTACTCGAAGCGCATCACAACCGGCTCCTGCCGATTGTTCATGACATTGATTTCGACCTTTTCCTGCGCCCGGGCGTCGGCCGGCCACGCCGGCGCGCTCGCGCTCAACACCAGACCGGCGGCGAAAATCTTGCGGAATTCCATGGCTGACCCCTTTGCCCGTATAGGGCGAAGAGTGCCACAGATTCGCCGGAGCTCAAGACCGAATCAGATGTCGAGGCTGGATGCGAACCGGGCGTTTTCCTGGATGAACTTGAAGCGTTCCTCCGGTTTGCGGCCCATGAGCTGTTCCACAAGCTTCGCCGTGGCGCGCTGCGCGCTTTTGTCGTCGTCGCCGGCCAGCATGACCTTCAGCAGCGTGCGGCGTCCCGGGTCCATGGTGGTTTCCTTCAGCTGGCCCGGCGGCATTTCGCCGAGGCCTTTGAAGCGGCTGACCTCGACTTTGCCGCGCGCGTCGAAGTCGCTTTTCATCAGCCGGTCCTTGTCGGCGTCGTCCATGGCGTAAATTGTCTTGCCGCGCTGGGAGATGCGGTACAGCGGTGGCATGGCCAGGAACAGATGGCCGTTGTCGATCAACTCCGGCATCTCGCGGTAGAAAAACGTCATCAGCAGGCTGGCGATATGCGCGCCGTCCACGTCGGCGTCGGTCATGATGATGATCTTCTCGTAGCGCAGCTTGCTTTCGTCATAGCGGTCGCGTGTGCCGCAGCCCAGGGCTTCGACGAGATCCTGGATTTCCTGGTTGGCGCGCATCTTGTCGTCGGTGGCCGACGCGACGTTGAGAATTTTACCGCGCAAGGGCAGTACCGCCTGGGTCTCGCGGCTGCGCGCCTGTTTGGCCGAGCCGCCGGCGGAATCGCCTTCGACGATGAAAAGCTCCGTGCCTTGCGGCGAGGAGCGCGAGCAGTCGGTCAACTTTCCCGGAAGGCGCAGCTTCTTGGTGGCCGACTTGCGGCTGAAATCCTGGTCCTGGCGTTTCTTCACGCGCTCGCTGGCGCGCGCGAGGACGGTTTCCAGCAGCGTGTTGGCGTTTTCCACGTGCCCGGACAGCCAGTGGTCGAAGTGATCCTTGATCACCGTTTCCACCAGGCGCGCCGCCGCCACGCTCACCAGCTTGTCCTTGGTCTGCCCCTGGAACTGCGGATCCTTGATGAACACCGACAGCATCACGCAGGCGCCGCCCCACAGGTCTTCACCCGTGACGTTGCCGATGTTCTTGGTGCCCACCATGTCCGCGTAGCCCTTGAGGGCGCGCAGCATGCCGCTCTTCAGGCCTTGCTCGTGCGTGCCGCCTTCCGGGGTCGGAATGGTGTTGCAGTAGGAACTGAGAAAACCGCTTTCGTCGTCGGGCCAGCACACGGCCCATTCGACCTTGCCGCCGATGCTGTCGCCGTTGGCGCTCATCTCCGCGCGTCCGGCGAAGAAGCTGTCCACCAGGCGCTTGCGGCCGTTCAGGACATGGTCGAGATAATCGGTGAGGCCGTTGACGAAATGCAGTTCTTCTTCCGCCGGAGTCTTGTCGTCGCCTTTCAGCAGGCTCCTGTCGCAGGACCAGCGGACCTTCACGCCTTCGAACAGGTAGGCCTTCGAGCGCACCATGCGGTAGACCTGGGCAGGGCGGAAGCGCGCCTTTTCGCCGAAGATCTGCGTATCGGGCGTGAAGATCACGGTGGTACCGCGGCGGTTCACGGAACCGCCCTTGGTTAGTTTTGTTTTGGCGAGGCCGCGGCTGAATGTTTGGGTGTAAAGGGTTTTGTCGCGCGCCACTTCAACGGTGAGTTCCGACGACAGCGCGTTGACCACGCTGGCGCCGACGCCGTGCAGACCGCCGGACGTCTGATAAACTTTCCCCGAAAATTTGCCGCCCGCATGCAGCGTCGTCATGATGACTTCGAGCGCCGACTTCTTCGGGAATTTCGGGTGCGGATCGACGGGCATGCCGCGGCCGTTGTCGCGGACCGTCACCGCGTTGTCTTCGCCCAGATGCACTTCAATGGTCGTCGCATAGCCGGCCACGGCTTCGTCCATGGCGTTGTCCAGCACCTCGGAAATGAGGTGGTGCATGGCGGTTTCGTCGCTGCCGCCGATGTACATGCCCGGGCGGCGGCGCACGGGCTCCAGACCCTCCAGAACCTCGATGTCCTTGGCGGTGTATTCGCCGCGTTTGCCTTTAGGGGCTTTATCGTCTTGGAACAGATCGGCCATGGAGTGAGGTGAGCCTTGAGGGGTGGTGGATTCCGCGTAAAGTATGTGGGAACGCTTGGTCGTACAATATCTAGAGGGAATGGGGGCATTTATGTCGGGGTCACAGCCCAAAACCGAGCCGCAAGGCGAGGTATCGCTGCGCGTGCTGGCGATGCCGGCCGACACCAATCCCTCGGGCCACATCTTCGGCGGGTGGGTGCTGGGCCAGATGGACATCGCCGGCGGCATCCACGCGGCCGGCCAGAGCGGCGGCCGCACCGTCACCGTGGCGGTGGACGCCATGCAGTTCCACAAGCCGGTGCACGTGGGCGACGAGGTCACCTGCTACACGCGCATCATGCGCATCGGCCGCACCTCCATCGCCGTCATGGTCGAAACCTGGGTCCGCCGCTCGCGCCTGGGCCCGCCCATCCATGTGACGGAGGGCCTGTTCACCTACGTCGCCGTCGACACCGACGGCAATCCCCAGGAAATCCTCACCAAAACCTTCTAATTACGTACCAGGTACTAAACTCTTAAGTACCAGGTACGTAACTCTGGCGTATACGCCGCGCCCGGCGCATGGACTGGCCCGCATGACGGCTCACCAGCCCGGTGAAGCTCTCCGGGCCCAGCGGCCAGCCGCCGTTGATGGCGCCGCGGATGGCGCCCAGGGCGTCCTCCGGCAACGCGCCCTCGAACAGGCTGCGGTACGCCGCCGCCCGGTCCTCGGCCGTCTCACCCATGGCCGTGTACAGCGCATGGGGCGTGACGATCGGATCGGCCTTGCCTTCGGCATTGGCCTTGTAGCTCGACCAGCGGTAATCGCGCGGGCTTTCGGCCATGCCGGCGCGCACCGGGTTCAGCTCGATATACCGGCTGCACGCAAAGAAATAGCTGTCCGCCTCGATGAGACTCGCGCGGTACCGCCCCTCCCAAATACTCCCTGTCCGCTCCTGGCTGTCGTTGGCGTAGCGGCTATAGCGCCAGTTCACATGGCGCATGGCGCGCGGCAGACCGTGCGCGGTCTCCGGCGTCACCAGCAAATGGATGTGGTTGGTCATCAGCACATAGGCGTGCACGGCGACGCGGTGTTTCTCCGCGCCCTCCCGCAGCCAGCCCAGATACACCTGGGCATCGCCCGGCCGGAAGAACACCTGGCCGCGGTTATTGCCGCGCTGGACGACGTGCACCGGATGGCCCGGAAGGAAAACGCGGGGGACGCGGGGCATGGGCTCTCTTAAGTACCTGGTACGTAACTTTAGAGTACCAGGTACTTAATTATTGTCCACTCCGCTTGAACGGCCCCAGCTCCGTCAAAGCCTCGATATCCCGGTCTACGGCCTGGCGTTCCTGGTCCAGGAAGCGCTCCACCGCCGTCCGGAAGCCCCTGTCGGCGATCCAGTGCGCCGAATAGGTCCGCCGGGGCAAATACCCCCGTTGGATCTTGTGCTGCCCCTGGGCCCCCGCCTCCACCCAGGCCAGCTTGTGTTCAATGGCAAAGTCGATGGCGCGGTAATAACAAACCTCGAAATGCAGCATGGGATAGTCCACCGCCGTTCCCCAGTTACGCCCGAACAGCGTATCGCCGCCCCGCAAGTTCAAAGCCCCGCACACCGGCTTGCCGGCCTGCTCGCCCGTCACCAGCACCACGGCCTCGCCCATGCGCTCCGCCAGCAGGTTGAAGAACGCCCGCGTGAGGTAGGCCTGCCCCCACTTCCGGTCGGACGTGTTCATATAAAAGCGGAAGAACGCGTCCCAGTGATGCGCCTTGATGTCCGCGCCCGCGCGCGCCGCGATTTCCACGCCGTGCCCATTGGCCACCTCGCGTTCGCGCCGGATGGTCTTGCGCTTGCGCGACGACAGCGCGCCGAGGAAATCCTCGAAGCTGCCGTAACCTTCATTCTTCCAGTGATATTGCTCGCCGAAGCGCGGCAGAAAACCGGCGTCGCTCATGAGGTCCGCTTCTTCCGCCGTGGGAAACGTCACATGCAGCGTCGACACCTTCAGCCGCTGCGCCAGTTCCACCATCCCCGCCACCAATGCCAGCCGCGCCTCGCGCCGTGTGGCCGCATCGAGATCGCCGCGCGTCATCAGCCGCGGGCCGGTCACCGGCGTAAACGGCACCGCGCATTGCAGCTTGGGATAATAGCGCCCGCCCGCGCGCTGAAAGGCTTCGGCCCATCCCCAATCGAAGACATACTCACCGTAGGAGTGGCTTTTGAGATACAGCGGCGCGCAGGCCAGCACTTTGCCCGCGCCGTCCTCCAGAACCATGTGCTGCGGTTGCCAGCCCGCGTCGGCGGCGACGGAGCCGGAATCTTCCAGCGCGCTGAAAAACGCGTGGCGTACAAACGGATTGTACTGCGGCGTGCCGACGCCCGCGCAGGCATCCCAATCCTCCACCGGAATCGTGTGAATGCTGGAAACAACCTTCAGCGACCACGCGCTCATCGGCGTTTACGCCACCTCAAACACCGCTTCGACTTCCACGGCGGCGCCGCGCGGCAGGCTCGGCGCGCCGACGGCGGCGCGGCTGTGGCGTCCGGCGTCGCCGAACACCTCGACCATCAGGTCCGAGGCGCCGTTGATGACCTTCGGCTGGTCGGTGAATTGCGCGCCCGCGGCCACAAAGCCCGTCAGTTTCACCACACGCTTGACCCGGTCGAGGTCGCCGTCGCAGGCCGCCTTGACCTGGGCGATGAGATTGAGCGCGCACAGCTTTGCGGCCTGGTAGCCGTCGTCGGCCGACACGTCTCCACCCACCAGACCGGTGTATTTCACGGCGCCGTCCTGTAAAGGCAGTTGACCCGAGACAAACACCAGGTTTCCGGTGCGCACATAGGGCACATAGTTGGCCACGGGCGCGGACGCCTGCGGCAATGTCAGACCCAACGACTTGATATGCGCCTCAATCTTACCAGCCATGCGGTTCTCCTGATGTGTCGTGCAGCATTCGCTTTAAAAAACGGCCCTAAATGTGCTACGTCCAGCTCCCAAAACCAAGCTCCTTTGCCAGGCTTTTTTGAAAGACCATATCGGTGGAAAAGCTCTCGCTTCCCAAAAACAAGATCAAAGTGCTGCTGCTGGAGAATATCCACAAGAGCGCCGTGGACCTGTTCAAGCGCAATGGTTACGCGAATGTCGAGATGCTGCGCGACGCGCCCGGCGCCGACGAGTTGAAAACCCGCCTCAAGGACGTGCATATCCTCGGCATCCGTTCGCGCACCAAACTCACCAAGGACGTGCTGGCGGCGGGCGAGAAGCTGCTCACGGTCGGCTGCTTTTGCATCGGCACCAATCAGGTCGATCTGTCCGCCGCCAAACGGCTGGGGATTCCGGTCTTCAACGCGCCGTACTCCAACACGCGCTCCGTCGCCGAACTGGTGATCGCCGAGATCATCATGCTGTTCCGCGGCATTCCGCAGCGCTCCTGGGGCGCGCACGAGGGCGCGTGGGATAAGACGGTGAAGGGCGCCCGCGAAATCCGCGGCAAGACCATCGGCATCGTCGGCTACGGCCACATCGGCACACAGCTGTCGATCATCGCCGAGGCGCTGGGCATGCACGTGCGCTTCTACGACATCGTCGAGAAGCTGGCCCTCGGCAACGCCGTGGCCTGCCGCTCGCTCGATGAACTGCTCGCCATCTCCGACGTCGTCACGCTGCATGTGCCCGAAACGCCCGAAACCAAGAACATGATCAACGCCGCCAAGCTCAAAAAAATGCAGAAGGGCGCGTTCTTCATCAATGCGTCGCGCGGCACGGTCGTGGATATTCCGGCGCTCACCGAGGCGCTGAAAAGCGGCCACATCGCCGGCGCGGCCCTCGACGTGTTCCCCAAGGAGCCCGCGGGCCCCGAGGAGAAATTCAAAAGCCCGCTGCAGGGCCTGCGCAACGTCATCCTCACGCCGCACATCGGCGGCTCGACCGAGGAGGCCCAGGCCAACATCGGCGGCGAGGTGGCCGAGAAGCTGGTGAAGTATTCCGACAACGGTTCCACCTTGGGCGCGGTGAATTTCGTCGAAGTGGCGCTGCCGCCGCAGTCCAACGCCACGCGCTTCATGCATATCCACCGCGACGAGCCCGGTGTCATGGCCAGGATTTCAGCGCTGTTCTCCAGCCGGGATATCAACATCGCCGGCCAGTACCTGCGCACCGACGGCGAAATCGGCTACGTCGTCACCGACGTCATCGGGCGCGTCAAAGTCGGCATGGGCATCCGCAAGGATCTGGCGGCCATCCCCGGCACCGTCCGCACCCGCTTCCTCTACGAAGCCGCGAAATAAGCGGCACGCTAAGTACCAGGTACTTTAAATTAAGTACCTGGTACGTAACTTGGGCGCGGAACCGTCTCGCGCTTGCGGCGTTAAGGGTCCATGCGCCGCCACTCTCAAACTGCCAAAACCGCCACGATCGCGGGAGCCGTGTTCCTGGGCCTCGCCGCCGTGGGCATCGCTTTCCTGCTGCTGTTCGATTTCCGTCCCATGGCCGAACGCCGCGCGACCGAAGCCCTGGGCCGTCCCGTCACCATTGGCGAACTCAAAGTCCGCATTTTCCCGCTGGGTATGCGCCTGGCTGACCTGAATGTCGCCGATGTGCCCGCCGGCCAGGAAGCGCCGCCCGAAAAGCCGCCCTTCATGAAAGCCGGTCATGTCGAGGCGGTGGTCGGCTTTTGGCGGCTGTTTGCCGGCGACGTGGTGTTCCGTCACCTCAATGTCGAAGACGCGGTTGCGCGCGTCGAGCGCAGCGCCGATGGCACGTTAAGCTGGCAGGCCGCCAAGCCCGAGGAAGCGCCGACCGAGAAGGGCAAAACCGAAACACAAGAGGCCATCGCCGACGATGAACCGCTTCTGCCGGAAATCCGCGATCTCCGCCTGCATAACGTCACGATGCTCTACCGCGATCCGTCTACCAAAACCAACCTCACGCTCGGTCTCGAAACCCGCGCCAACGATGATGGCCGCGAGCCCAGCCTGATCGTGAAAGGCCAGGGCGCCTTCGCGGGCGCGCCCACGACCCTGTCCGCCGCCGGCGGCTCCATCCTCACGCTGCGCGACACGGACACGCCTTATCCGGTGGACGGTACCCTGACTTCCGGCGGCACCACCATCAGCGTCAAAGGCACGGTCACCGATCCGTCGAAGATCACCGGCCTCAATATCAATCTCACGGTCAAGGGCCAGGACGCCGCGGATCTCTATCGCATCGCCGGAATCGCGCTGCCCGCCACGCCGCCCTACACCATCGCCACGCATCTCGATCGCGACGGCGCCCGGTGGATCTTCAAGAACATCAGATGGGCCATGGGCAAAAGCGATATCGACGGCAATCTGACGTGGGACATGACCGAGAAGGTGCCGCGACTCACCGGCAAGCTGCACGCGAAATTCGTCGCGCTCGACGATCTCGGCGGCTTCATCGGTGCGGCCCCCGGCGAGGCGCGCACGCCCACCGAAGTTCGCCGGCAAGCG
Source organism: Rhodospirillaceae bacterium (assembly GCA_019752235.1). Lineage (GTDB taxonomy): Bacteria > Pseudomonadota > Alphaproteobacteria > Rhodospirillales > Rhodospirillaceae > SHVO01. The sequence continues at coordinate 9,559 of JAIEMI010000270.1, read as the reverse complement.
GCAAGTCGCGAACGTCAGCACCGCGCGGAAATGCAACACCCCGAGACCGAGGTCGCCGAGGAACTGGTGATCCCCGATCAGACCATCGACCTTGAGAAGCTTAGCGCCATGAACGCCGATGTGCAGTTCGAGGCGGAAAAGGTTGAGTCCAATCTGCCGCTCGACCGCATCAAGGCCCACATCGTTCTTGAAAACGGTTTGCTGAACCTGAAGCCGCTGGAATTCGGTGCCGACCGGGGCAAGATCGTCATCAACATCGCCATCAATGGCCGCGAAAAGCCCATCATGACGAAAGTCGACGCGACGCTGCAGGGCTTTCCGCTGCAGCGCATTGTCGGCAAGGCCGGCGGCGACAATACAAGCTGGGGTTCCATCGGCGGCCATCTCGAATTCCGCGGTACCGGCGATTCCATGCATCGGATACTGGCCACATCCGACGGCAACATCGGTTTCGCCGTGGGCGGCGGTCAACTCAGCCTTTTTATTGTAGAACTCATGGGCCTCGACATCGCCGAGGTGCTGGGCATCTCTCTCGGCAAGGATAAGCCCACCGAAATCCGCTGTATCGCCGGCGACTTCGCGCTGGAGCAGGGCAAGATGACGGCGCGCACCATGGTGGCCGACACCAAGGACACGATTTTCCGCGGCAGCGGCAGCATCGATCTGGGCCGCGAGGTCATGGACATGCGCCTGCACGCCAAGCCCAAGGACTTCAGCCCGGCGACGCTGCGTTCGAAGCTGCTGCTGACCGGCACCTTTGCCGACCCGTCCTTCGGCCCCGATATGAAAAACATCATCCTGAAGGGCGGCGCGGCCGCGATCCTCGGTGTCTTCCTTACGCCCGTCGCCGGCCTCCTCGCGCTGATCGATGCCGGCGGCGGCAAGGACGCCAACTGCGAAGCGTTGTTTGCTGAGGCCGCGAAGTAGAAATTAAGTACCAGGTACTTTAAATTAAGTACCTGGTACTATTTATCGCGCTTGCGGGAAATTCGGGCCTAATACGTGGCGCCATTCATTGATGGCGTCGCCCAGCTTGCTGGCCTTCAGGTGATGATCCGCCAGCGTTGCGCGCCAGTAGGCGGCTTTGGCTTTGCCGTGCCACTCCTCGCCAATTTCAATCTCGGTCTGGCCGCCCGGCGGTTTGATCGCGCCGCGCGGGCGCACACGCACCCAGGCCCAAAATTCGATCAAGGCGCGCTCCAGCTCATAAGGCCGCGGCGCACCGGCGTAAAATTCCTGCGCCAGCAGTTCCAGCGCGAAGGAGGAAATCGGCACCTCCGCGTGCAGCCGCCACGCCTTCAGCGCCGTCATCAGCAGCCGCGGTCTCCCGCCGTACAAACTGTCGGACAAACGCAACGTCGCCGCTTCGGCGATGGGATTGGTGATGCTCCAGCCCGACGCGCGTGTAAGCGTCGGCGTGCCGGGGATCAAGTACGCGCCGCCGTGTTCGCGGCACGGCAAGACATTGGCGCTCACCCCTTGGCCTTGCGCGCTGCGCGGCACCAGCACGCCGGTCTCGGCGACGGTCACATCCGCGAAGCGGTGCTTCAGCACCGCCCACACGATCTTCAGCGCATCGCCGGCCTTCTGCGCCATCAATTTCGGCGGCAGCATGTAAAGCATGTCGACTTCGGTGATGGGCGACACCGACGTGCGCTTGCCCACCGCGCCGGTGACCAGAAAATCGCTGCCGCTCATCGTCGCCAGAACGTCCTTGGGATAGAGCTCCGCGCGCAAGGCCGCGGCGACGTCATCGCACACGCCGCGTGCGACCGCATAGGCCGTGTGGCTCGGCACCGCGCGGCGCAGGAATTCACCGAAGCATGAGCCCAGCCCCGCGCCGGGCGCGGGAAAGCCGGAAATACGAACCGGATCGGAGGAGGGGCGTCGTGCGAGGGCGGGCGGAAGCGGCATTTCTTTTTTTCAGGCCCTTACGAACAACCGCTGGTGCCGCCGCAGGTGTCGCACTTCATGCAGGTGCCGTTGCGCACCAGCGTGAAGTTGCCGCACTCGCCGCAGGCATCGCCTTCGTAGCCCTTCATGCGCGCAACCGTAGCCGCGCTGCGCCGCGTTTCGGTCACTTCCGTCACCCGCGTCACTTTGACCTCCTCGGCGGCGAAAGCGCCCCTCTGTAAACCATCGGGAGCCATTTGCGGGTTCATCGCCAATGCGCCGGAGGCCATCGCCACGGTGTTGCCCGGCGACACGCCGCCACCGGCGCTTTGCATGCTCACGGCTTCGCCGCCGCCGCCGTCTTTGCGGTTGTGGTTTTTCAGGTGAAAGACGTTGCTCGACCGCACGAAGCCCTGCGATACGGCTTTGCCCGCGATCTGCAGCAGCTTCTCGGCCTGTTCGCCGTCGCCCATGGCGTCCGGCAGGATGTCGTGCGCCTCGGCGTGGGCGAGATCGTGGCGGCCCAGGTAGCTCACCGCCAGTTCGCGGAACACGTAGTCCAAGATCGACGTCGCCATCTTGATGGACGAATTGCCTTCCACCGGGCCGGCGGGATCGAAGCGCGTGAAGGTGAAGGCGTCGACATACTCCTCCAGCGGCACGCCGTATTGCAGGCCGATGGAAATGGCGATGGCGAAGTTGTTCATCACGCTGCGGAAGGCCGCGCCTTCCTTGTGCATGTCGATGAAGATCTCGCCCAACTGTCCATCTTCATATTCGCCGGTGCGCACATACACCTTATGGCCGCCGACGAGAGCCTTCTGCGTATAGCCTTTGCGCCGGTCGGGCAGGCGCTGGCGTTCGCGTTCCACCACCCGCTCGATGATGCGCTCGGCCACGATCTCGGCGCGGCTGGCGGCGGGCGCCTGCACCACCGCGGCCACGGACTCATCGTCCTCGTCGTCGATATCCTCGATCAGGCTCGCGGCCAGCGGCTGCGACAGCTTCGAGCCGTCGCGGTACAGCGCGTTGGCCTTCAGGCCCAGCTTCCACGAGGTCATGTAGGCGTTCATGCAGTCCGCCACCGTGGCGGCGTTGGGCATGTTGATGGTCTTGGAGATCGCGCCCGAGATGAACGGCTGCGCGGCGGCCATCATGCCGATGTGGCTGTCCACCGGCAGGCAGCGTGTGCCGTTGCGGCCGCACGGGTTGGCGCAATCGAACACGGTCAGGTGCTCGGCCTTCAGATGCGGCGCGCCTTCCAGCGTCATGGCGCCGCAGATATAGGTGTTGGCGGCATCGATGTCGGCCTTGGAGAAGCCGAGCGCCTCCAGCATGTTGAAGCCCACATCGTTCAACTGCTCGGTATCGAAACCCAGCTTCACCGTGCAGAATTCGTCGCCCAAGGTGTAGCGGTTGAACACAAACTTGATGTCGAAGGCATCCTTCAGCGCGCCTTCCAGGGTCTCCAGCGCCTTCTTGTCGAAGCCCCGGTCCGCCAGCGTCACGGCGTTGATGCCCGGCGCGCCGTTCAGCGTCGCGCGGCCCAGCGCGTATTTGATCATCTCGTCAATCTGCGCGGCGCTGTAGCCCAGCGTCTTCAGCGCCAGCGGCACGATGCGGTTGATGATCTTGAAATAACCGCCGCCCGCCAGTTTCTTGAACTTCACCATGGCGAAGTCCGGCTCGATGCCGGTGGTGTCGCAGTCCATCACCAGGCCGATGGTGCCCGTGGGCGCCACCACGGTGACTTGCGCGTTGCGGAAGCCGTGCGCGGTGCCCAGTTCCAATGCCCGGTCCCAGGCCATCTTGGCCGCGGCCACCAGCGGTGAGTCGGGACAGTGCGCGCCGTTCAGCGGCACCGGGCCGATGTGCAGGCCTTCGTAGCCGTCGTGATTGCCGTAAGCCGCGCGGCGGTGATTGCGGATGACGCGCAGCATATCGACGCGGTTGGGCAGGAAGCCCGGGAACGCGCCGTGTTCCTCGGCCATCTCGGCCGACGTCGCGTAAGCCGTGCCGGTCATCAGCGCCGTGATGGCGCCGCACAGCGCGCGGCCTTCGTCGCTGTCGTAGCTGAGGCCGTTGGCCATCAACAGGCCGCCCAGGTTGGCGAAGCCCAGCCCAAGCGTGCGGAACTTGTGCGACAGCTCGGCGATTTCCTTGGACGGGAACTGCGCCATCAGCACGGAGACTTCCAGCGCGATGGTCCACAGCCGCGTGGCATGCTCGAAGCCCGCCACGTCAAACGCCCCGTCATCCTTACGGAACGTCATCAGGTTCAGCGAGGCCAGGTTGCACGCCGTGTTGTCGAGGAACATGTATTCCGAACACGGATTGGACGCGTTGATGCGCCCGTTCTGCGGGCAGGTGTGCCAATCGTTGATGGTGGTGTCGAACTGCAGGCCGGGGTCGGCGCATTGCCACGCGGCTTCGCCGATCTTCTGCCACAGGTCGCGCGCCTTCAGCGTTTTTACCACTTTGCCGCCGACGCGGTTGGTCAGGTTCCAGTCGCCGTTGGTCTCGACCGCGCGCAGGAAGTCATCGGTCACGCGCACGCTGTTGTTGGAATTCTGGCCTGCGACGGTGCCGTAGGCTTCGGAATCCCAATCGGTGTCGAATTCGGGGAAGTCCACGGCGGTGTAGCCCTGGCGCGCCAGCTGCAAGGCCCGCTGCACCACGTTGTCGGGAATCATCGCGGCGCGCGCGGCTTTGATTTCCTTGCGCAGCAGCTTGTTCACCTTGGGATCGAAGCGATCCTCATTGTCCGCGCCGTCCCAGCTTTTGACGGCCGAGATGACGGCGCGCAGGTGCCGCTTGGTCAGGCGCGAGCCGGTCACCAGCGCGGCGACCTTCTGTTCCTCGCGCACCTTCCAGTCGATGAAGGTCTCGATGTCCGGATGGTCGGCATTGAGGATCACCATCTTGGCCGCGCGGCGCGTGGTGCCGCCCGACTTCACCGCGCCTGCGGCGCGGTCGCCGATCCGAAGCCAGCTCATCAGGCCCGACGATTTGCCGCCGCCGGAAAGTTTCTCGTTCTCCGCGCGCAGGGCCGAGAAGTTGGTGCCGGTGCCTGAGCCATATTTGAACAGGCGCGCCTCGCGCACCCATAAATCCATGATGCCGCCGTCGTTCACCAGATCGTCGGAGATGGATTGAATAAAACAGGCATGCGGCTGCGGGCGCTCATAGGCGCTCTTCGCCGCCGTCAACTGGCCGCTGCGGTAATCCACGTAGTAGTGCCCTTGCGACGGGCCGTCGATGCCGTAAGCCCAGTGCAGGCCGGTGTTGAACCATTGCGGCGAATTGGGCGCGCACATCTGCGTCGCCAGCATGAAGCGCATTTCATCGAAATAGGCGTGGGCATCGGTGTCGGCGTCGAAGAAGCCGGCTTTCCAGCCCCAATAGGTCCAGGTGCCGGCCAGGCGGTCGAACACCTGGCGCGCGTCGGTCTCGCCGACGATGCGCTCGCTTTCCGGCAGGTCGCGCAGTTCCGACGCCGCGGCGGTCTTGCGCCACAGGAAGTCGGGCACGTCTTGTTCGGCAATGGGCACCAGTTTCGCGGGCACGCCCGCGCGGCGGAAATATTTCTGCGCCAAAACGTCGCACGCCACCTGCGACCACGACGCGGGCACCACGATGGCCTCCTGGCGGAACACGACCGAGCCGTCGGGGTTGCGGATCTCGCTCGCCTGGGTCCGGAACGCGAGCCCGTCGTAAGGGGATTTTCCGTCGGTCGTAAAACGCCGTGTAACGCGCATGCCCCGGAACCCCGTTCTTCTGACAACCCAAACCGCGCCGAGGGGCTAGGAGTCAAAAACAAACCGTCCGCCCCGCTCCCCGGCGGGTGGCGACAACGGCTTGGTTTTCCAAGCTTTTTTCCCTCGGCCCTCACTCCGGCCCCTACATATTGGGGGTAGGGGCTATCCGGCCACCAGATTACGGAAGGGGGCCCGGGTGAGCAACACCTATAGTGTTACAAACAGGGCTTAGCCACAGGATATAGCGGGATAAATTCGCTCTCAGCGCGCCGTGGGCGCCGCCGGGCTCGGGGCCGCGGCGGTGGCCGCGGGAGCGGGCACGACAGCTTCGGTAGACAGCGCCGTGCAAGCGATGACCAGGGAGGTCACGGCCAAAGCCGCCAAGGCCGAGGCCGGCAGCCAGAAAAAGCTATTGGTTTTGAGGTCGGGCACGGGAACCTGGGCGGCAAGGGGTGGTGTCGGGACGAGCCTAGCGCCAGATTCGTTAAAGTCTTCCTTATACCTAAACCCCGTCCGCCGCGCCGGTATAAATGATGTCCCACGCGCCGCCGTTCTCGCGGCGGATATTGTACTCCCACGATTCCCAATAGTGCGTCCGGGTGATTGCTTCGGGAGCGCCGTCTTTGTCGATGTCGAAGAGGTCGACGATTTCCTCGGCTTTGCGCTCCGGTCCCTCGGCGGGCGTGACGTTGTGATAAGCGACGTTGAACTTGTCTCCCGCGCTTTTTTTAAGGATCAGGAAAAGCGCGCGCTCGTGCTCGGCGGGTTTCTCCTGCGACGTTGCGGTGGTGAGGCTCGCAAACACCAGGCTGCTTCCGCGATCTGCGGAGCTATAACTTTCGGCGCGCTCTATTTTCATGTCGGCGATCACGGCCGGCGGCAACCCGTCTTGCGCGTAGATCCGCCGGGCCGCCGCCATGACCTGCCCATGCTCATCGGTGTTGAGCGGGCGTCGCCGGAAATCCAGCGTCGAAGGGTAGGGCGTGTTGGTCGCCAGCGCGTATTCGCTGCCATGCAGGACGACGCCTGCATCCCGCACGTTGACGCTGCTCAAGATCGGATTTGCGTCGATGAAGGCCATGTCGTCGAGTCCGCTGTCGACGGCGACGCCGCGGAGAAGTTGGCCGCCCTCGAACACGCGGAGCACACGGCCCACGGGGTACTCCTTGTGCGCAAAGGCTCCGAGGGTTTTTTCAATCTCCCCCTTGCGGCCCTCGAAAGGCAAAGGGCCCGGCTTTCCGTCCTGCAGAATGAAGAGTGGATCGACGGAGCCCTGAGCGCCGGCGTTTTTTTGGTATTCAAAGACCACGACATAAGGCGCTTCGGGTTTTTCCTCCGCATGCGCGCTTACCGCCACACCCGACGCGATGATCAGCGCGGCCAAAAAGCCGTTCGTTTTGCAATACGTCACGAAAATCCCCATCCCCCGAGGATGGCAGTGTACTGGGGATGCGGGACAAATTCAGGACGAATAGCGCCCGGCATCGCGCCGCCCGCGATAAAGCGCGCGGACGGGCCCCGGGCCCGGGGAGACCCGCTCCTTGCCCTTCAATATTCGCTCAAAACCCTGCCTTTCCAGGCCTTTACCCCTTCCCGGAAACTCGCCATAGTGCCGACATCAATCAGGCTCTAAAATTAGGCCCCACAATCGGGCATGCGGTTCCTGCACGGAGTTGATCTGCAATGAGTTTCGGCACCTGGCTTCACACCAAACTCCACGGCGAGCGCGTCGGCGAGGACGCCTACGGCAACGTCTATTACAAGTCCCAGCGCATGCGCGGGAACCGTCAGGAACGCTGGGTGATTTACAAGGGCGAACCGGAAGCCTCGAAGGTGCCGCCCGAGTGGCATTCTTGGCTGCATCACACCACCGACACGCCCATCGAAACCAAGCCGCGCGCCTGGCAGAAGCCGCACCTGCCTAATCTTACCGGCACGGCCCAGGCCTACATGCCGCCCGGCGCCGATCAGCGCGGCGGTCAGCGCTCCAAAGCCGCCGACGACTATCAGGCCTGGACGCCGGAGTCCTAAGCGATCGTGGCTGACCAGGCCCCAAACACACCAAAAGACGCGCCCAAGCTCTCCAAAACCGAACGGCGCGAATACCAGGTCGGCGTGATCACCGCCGCCGTGCTTGTCGCTGTCTTTGTCCTCACCGTCATGGCCAATCGCGGCGGGCAAAAGCCCGGCGAGGGCGGCTTCACGCTCACGGCGGCTTATTACCGCGCCGACGGCGTTCATATCGGCACACCCGTGCGCATCGCGGGCATGAACATCGGCGTCATCTCCGCTGCCGCGCTCGATGAGCGCCAGCGCGCGGTGCTGACCTTCAGACTCGACCAGCCTATTCAGCTTCCCGACGACACCGCCGCCGTGATCGAGACCGACGGCATCTTCGGCACCAAGTACATCGAGTTCCGCCCCGGCGGTTCGGACGATATCCTGAAATCCGGCGGGCGCATCAACTACACCCAGGACTCCGTGATCATCGAGGATCTGGTGTCGCTGATCGTGCGCCAGGCCAAGGGCGCCAAAGGCATCGTCGATCCGCCCGCCACTGAAAGCGAGCCGCCGCAATGAAGCGCAATCCCCTCGAAACCTTGCTGGGCGCCGTGGTGCTCGTGGTCGCCGCCATGTTCCTGCTGTTCGCCTATTCCATCGCCGACTTGAAGGCGGTGACGGGCTACGAGGTTAAAGCCACCTTCCTCAAGGTTGGCGGGCTGGAACGCGGCAGCGACGTGCGCATCAGCGGCATCGACGTCGGCACCGTCACGGGCCAAGCGCTGAATCCCGAGACCTTCCAGGCGCTCGTCACCATGTCGATCGAGCCCAACGTCGTCCTGCCCGTGGACACGCAAGCCACCATCGTCAGCGACGGCCTGCTCGGCGGCAAATACGTCAACCTGGTTCCCGGCCGCGCGCAGGAGCACATCGTTGCCGGCGGCGTCATCGCCAAGACCCAGGACTTCCAATCTCTGGAAGACCTCGTCGGCCAGATCATCTTCCTCGCCACCAATACCGACACCAAAAGCGGCGCGGTGCCGGCGCCCGCATCGGCTGCTCCGCAATGAAAAAGCGCGCCTTCGGTTTTATCGCCGCGCTCTTATGCGCGGGCGCGGCGCCCGCGTTCGCGACCGACATCCCCATGGAAAACATCGTTCTCGGCGGTCTCGATAAAGTCGGCGGGCGCGTCAACACCTTCGGCGGCAAGGTCGGTGCGCCGCTGACCTTCGGCACCTTGGAAATCGTCGCGCGGACGTGCGTGACGCATCCGCCGGAAGAGACACCCGAGAACGCCGCGTTCCTGGAAATCTTCCAGTTGCAGGACGGCCCCGGCGAGAAAAGCGAAAAGAAGAAAGTCTTCAGCGGCTGGATGTTCGGATCAAGCCCGGCGCTCAGCGCGCTGGACCACCCGGTCTACGACGTCTGGGTGTTGCGGTGTGAAAGCAACGCGGCTTCCAAGTCCCGCTGAGACAGCGGCCCTTCGAATTTCCCCTGGCGCGTCAGCGCCGCGCCCAACTGCACCAAATACTCCTGCTGGCTGATCTCGATGGCGCCGAAGCGCTTCAGGTGATCGGTGATGAACTGCGTATCCAGCAGTGTGAAGCCGCCCTTAATCAAAATGCCCGCGAGGTGAGTCAACGCCACTTTCGACGCGTCGGTCACCCGGCTGAACATGCTTTCGCCGAAGAAGGCGGAGCCCATGGCCAGGCCGTATACGCCGCCCACCAGCTTGCCGTCCTGCCGGACCTCGACGCTGTGGGCCAGGCCCGCCTCGTATAATTCGTTGAACAGCCGGAGGATGCGGTCGTTGATCCAGGTATCCGGGCGGTCTTCGGCGGCCTCCGCGCAGCCCGCCATCACGCCGTTGAAGTCCTCGTCGATGGTGACGGTGAACACGCCCTGAC
>JAIEMI010000338.1 GCA_019752235.1 Rhodospirillaceae bacterium | reverse complement strand
GATGGCGCGCGAGTAAAGCACCTGCAATTCGGCCTTTTCAAGACCGTCATTTCCGGCGCCTTCGCCTTCGGACTTAAGCCAGATACGGTTTATGTCGCCGCCGTACCAGAACTCACCGTCCCAGGCATAGCCATTGATACCTCTACCGCCGCGGTATTCTGCCTGGTCGAGGATGAACATCGAGGCGGTTTCGCCACCGTGCTCCTTTCGAATCTGCCGGCGGGCGGCATCCATCGAGTTCCGATCAAAAAAAACATCGGCGGCATACTCCTTCGGCGGCGGGAGCGGCGGCAGTTGAGGGATTTGAAGCGCCGGACGATTTTCTAGTTCTCCAGGCGCTTGTGGCATAACGTGGCCAGCATGCGGGTCCGCGCCCGGACTCGCCGCCGGCTGACCAGAGGCCGACATGGGCATTGTGTGCCCAGCATGCGGATCGTCCGTCGCCGGAGCACCTGGCTTCGCGCCGGGTGCCCTGGCAGGCTCCGACACGGTGGGCGTGGTATGATCCGCGTGGGAATCGCTGCCAGCCGACGGCGATGGGTCCGCTGCGGGCGTTTTGGCCTGCGCAGGAGGCACAGGAACGCCATGGCTCGCATGTGGATCTGCGGTCTGCGCGACGGCCGCGCCTACAGATGACAGGCACAATATGATACTCAGCGCAGCGCGGCTCATGCGTTGCTCCCGTCCAGAGGCCGCACCGAGAACACTTGGAACATACCTCCATGCATGTGGTACATCATGTGACAATGGAAGGCCCAATCGCCGGCCTCCGCCGTGATATCCCAGGACACCTTCCCTCCCGGTAGCACGTTTACGGTGTGTTTGCGCGGACCATAACCCTGCGGCCCATGGGCGAGTTCGAAGAAGTGGCCGTGCAGATGAATCGGGTGGGCCATCATCGTATCGTTTACGAGTGTCACGCGCACGCGCTCGCCCTTCTCGAACGTATAGGGTGGCGGATTTTCGCTGAACTTCCTACCGTCGAAGCCCCATATGAATCGTTCCATGTTGCCTGTCAGCCGGATCTCCAGCGTGCGTGTCGGAGAACGCAAGTCCGTATTCGGCTCCAGCGCGATAAGATCCTTATATACCAAGACGCGGTGACCCACGCTCTCCAGGCCCTGCCCTGGGTCGCCTGTTCGATCCATCGGCATAGGTGCTATGGTCTGGACACCTGGACCCATTTTGACCTGAGGAGCATTGCGAGGATCGCGCATGGACATTTCCATGCTGCCCATATCCATCACATCGGAACCGCGCTGCCGAGGCGGGGCCATACCCGGGGGCACTGGAGTCATGCCGCCGGCAGGCGGGGAGTGTCCCATAGCTGCGTGATCCATTGAGGCGGCGTCGACGCCCATCTTCTGCCCCATGGCGCCCTGATCCATGCCCGGCATGTTGTGCCCCATGGAGCTCATATCCATGCCCATGTCTTTCATCGTGGCGAGAGGCCGGTCTCGAAGTAGAGGGACGGGCCCTGTCATGCCCGGACGCGGGGCCAACGTCGCACGCCCCATTCCCGAACGGTCCACGGCTTCTGAGACGATGGTGTAGGCCTTGTCCTCCTGCGGCTGCACGATGATGTCATAGGTTTCCGCAACGCCGATCTGGAACTCGTCCACTTCCACGGGACGGACGTTCTGGCCATCAGCCTGCACCACGGTCAGTCGCAAACCTGGAATGCGGACATTGAAGTTCATTTGGGCCGCCGCGTTGATGAATCGCAGCCGCACCCGCTCACCCGGCTTGAACAAAGCCGTCCAGTTGTCCCGTGGTCCATGGCCATTGACGAGGAATTCCAAGACCGCGCCAGTGACATCAGAGATGTCGGTAGGATCCATCCGCATCTCGTCCCAGTCGCGCCGCTCCGCAAAGGTTTGATCCTTGCCTGCTATCAGGCTTGCGAGGGTTTGCTTTTGGAAATTGAACACTCCAGCCTGCTGCTTTAGCCGCTTGAAGATCAGGTGCGGGTGCATGAAGGAAAAGTCGGACAGCACGACCACATGCTCGCGGTCGTAGGCAGCCGGCTCTGCGTCCCTGGGGTCAATGACGATAGGCGCATAATGGCCCAGCTGTTCCTGTAGGCCGGAGTGGCTGTGATACCAGTAGGTACCGTTCTGGATGACTGGGAATTCGTAGACGAACGTTTCACCGGGGCGGATGCCGGGGAAGCTGACACCAGGAACGCCATCCATTTGGAAAGGCAGCAAAATGCCATGCCAGTGGATAGATGTGTCCTCTTCCAATCTGTTTGTGACTAACAGTCTGGCTCTTTGGCCTTCTTTAAGCCGAATGAGCGGACCAGGTATGGTTCCGTTGATCGCTACCGTGTGATGCGAGGTGCGGCCATCTACCGTCCAAGGCGCACGCGCTATGGTCAGTGCAATCTCTTCGCCCGATAACGTGGGCAGGGTCGGCGCGATTCCTGGTGAAACGCTTCGCGCCCAGCTTGGAAACAGGCTATTGAGTGCAGTTCCACCAGCCGTTGCGGCGCCAAAGCCCAGAAACCCGCGGCGCTTCATATGATTCATCTGAAACTTCCCAAGTTAGTCAACGAGCGAGAGCCCGGGCCGCGCCAGGGGCGCTAAGGTCGGGCCTACTCTAACATATACGCGCGAAGAGCCGTTGTCCCTCGCGAATGATACCGATATTTCTGCAGACTCTGATTCGTCGGCAACAACGATTTCAATCGCTTCCGCCGGCGACGCTGCCTGGCCCACCGTAGTCTCGATAGCCTTGGCAATTGTCCCCAGCTGTTCGGCCGCTTCCTCGTGGAATCCGCCAAAAACGGTAAAGAAAGATGCAGCGAACGCTTCTTGTAAAACATCGAGCGCAAAAGCTGTTCCTTCTATCGCATGATGAACTGATCGAACACCCGCCTGCTGCATTATAGGAGTGTCCGACGACAAAGAATCACGGACTGTTGCGTGGAAACACTTGGCCTGCTCAGACGTGAGCACTGCGCGCATGTCAAAAATGTGCAGCATCGTCATCGCTTCGTGAAAGTGAGAAACGGCGGTCTTTTTGCCCTCGGTTCTCCACGCATCTGTGCTTTCGCGTCTTTCCGATTCCGACGGAACATCGGCACCAACGCCACGATACGCCTTTCCTGATCGGGCCTCAGCCTCAGCTGGTAATTAAGAATCTCGTAAAGGCTTGAATAGTGACGGGAGTGGGTGAGCGCCTTTACTCCCGCAAATCCACACGCCGTTCCGGCTTCGCAAGAGCTGTTCGTTAGCCCTAACTCGGCCCAGGTGCGAATCTCCAGACCGTCGAGCGGGGGCTCCGGGGACATATGCGAGGGTTATCATGCCGGCGCGCGTACCTATTATGTCACCGCATGCGCGCTCAGCAATGAGATAAAAAGGAAAATAACATGAATATCAAAGGTTTAACTATTCTATTCGCGAGTTTACTAGCTGTCACGCCCGCTTTGGCTCACGAGGGTGGCGATGCACATGGCAAAGGCGTGGTCAGTTCCGTCGATGCTGTGAACCATAAAGTCAACATCTCCCATGATCCGATCTCAACCCTCGGCTGGCCGGCCATGAAGATGGATTTCGTCGTCTCTCATTCCGTTGATCTGACCGCCGTGAAACCGGGAGCAACCGTGGAATTCACGCTGGAAAAGAATAAGGCCGGTGCCTTCGAGATTCAGTCGATCGAGCCTGTTTCTACTAAGAAATAGGGCGACATAACGACCGAGCTGCAGCGGCACCGCAAAGCGATGGACACGATCGATAATGTGACCTCCGTGGTTCACGCTCTAAGTAATGCTGAAACTCGGCCCCGGCGTGCGCGCCGTTGGCGAGGGCAAGACCAAAGGCAGGCGCAAGTGACGAGGATTGGAGATATACGCCCCTCGTGTGTCCAGAGTGGAACGACGGACGTGACGAAGCGGCAACACACGGTGAAACATGGAAATCGATAAAATCACTCTCTCTGATATGGCGATGGCCAAACTTGACTGGGCGGCAAAACGGGCAAGAGTGTTAGCGCAGAATGTTGCGAACGCTGATACGCCCGGATACAAGGCGCGCGATCTCGACAAATTTACGTTTAAAGACGCTCTGCAGGCGGTGGCGCCGGTTAGTGTTGCGCGAACCAATCCGCAACACTTAAAGGGCACAATTCCGGAGCAGAGTCGCTTTGTTGTACGCGAAAGTCTCAAAACCTCTGAAGAATCGCCTGATGGTAATAACGTCGTACTCGAAGAGCAAATGCAGAAGATCTCAGATGCCAAAGGTGCCTATTCAACCGCAGTGACATTGATGGCTGCCGAGGATCGACTAATGAAAATTGCAATAGGGAAGTCGGGCAGCTAGGCCGCCACAACACATCGTCGTCCCGCGTATAGCTAATCGCGCCGCGGTCGGGTTATGGGCGGATGCATAAAATTCAAATCGCCCAAATATAATAAGACCTCGGCGACATGGTCGAGGAGGTCGCTACCGCATTATCGCCAGGCAAATTTTGGCCGTCAGGGCCGCACATCACCGTATAGTCGAAGCGGTAGGGCGAGACCATGCGCAGAGGTTACGCTATTGTTGGAGTTATGGCATGAACCCCTTTAAGAAGATCATCCGCAGGTTCAAGGACTGGCGCATAGGCCGCTTGCCGTCCCGCATCTTTCTGCAAACAACCGTTATCCCCGCGCTCGCAGCCGCGGGTCGGCAACGGATGTTGTTCGTGGGCACGCGCTCGTACAATCGCCCATCTTACGTGCAGTGTATGGCATCAGGGATTTCCGTTTGGAGCATTGACTTGGACCCTGCCGCTGCCGCCTACGGCGCACCTGCGGGACACTTTACTGGCAGTATCTGCGACATCGACAAACTTGCGGACGGTAGCGCCTTCGATGTTGTTGTTTACAACGGTGTCTTGGGATGGGGCGTAAACACCCCGGTAGATGCGATTGCGTCGCTCGATGCCATTCGCAAAGTTACAACGTCCAGCGCACTCATGTTTATCGGCTGGAACCCCGGCAAGACTGACGGCGCGGAAGTCGCCGCCTTGCGCGCGCAGCTCAGACGAGCATCGCTGGGCGTGATCCCGGAGGAAATCGAGTTTCCTCCCACAGGCGGCGCACAGCGCTATCCGCACCGTTATGAACTTTTTACTTTCAGCGATGTCCCTTAAGGAGGTCGTCTGGCGGATCGGTGCCGTCCATTTACCTCAGGCAACCCTGCTGCGCGAAGATATCGAGAGATGCAGACAGTTTGAGTAAAGAATACTCAGTCGGCTTTCTCGCTGACCCTTCAGTGTCTGGCGATAGCCTTCGCGCAGGCCTACGGCGAGATGGGTCGGCGCGGCACGATCGAGGCTCTCTGACATTCGATGGTTCGGCGCTCCCTGGAAGCGGTGGTGCGAATTCGCGGGGAATTAGGCTTCGTCCAAGTTCAGTCTTTTGACGGCCTCTTCAAGCCGTTGTTTGGCCCGCCGGACTTTCATCTCAATGGCCTTGGCGCTCGTGCCAAGTTGTACAGCCGCTTCCTGTTGGCTCAGGCCTGCGAAAGCCGTCAGGATAAGCGCCTGCTTATAGGTAGGCGGCAAGGTGGCAATCGCCGCATCTAAGGCCAGGAGTCTTTGATTTTCTGTTTGTTCGCGCTCAAGGTTGGCTTCGGCGCTGGGCGCCGAGGCTTCGCGCACGTCCAGGATGGAGAAGAACCGCAAAATATTGCGGCGCACGTTTTGGCGTCGGCTGAAATCGCGGCACTTGTTGAGGGCAATTGTTCTCAACCAAGTCGCGAAATTTCTGTTTGAATCGTATCTCTTGAGCGCGAGCCAGGCTGCCACGAATGTCTCTTGGAGAATATCAGAGGCGTCATCGCTATTGCCGACATAATGGCGTGCAATGCGGAAGAGTTGGGTTTTATGTCGGAGCACAAGGTGGTCGAATGCCTGCCTGCTGCCGTTCTGCGCCTTTAAAGCCAGAACCGCATCAGACTGCTCGCTCCTTTCCATTAGGGAGGGTCCGACGACAGGGCCTCGCGGACAGTCTGGTCGAACCGGTTTGCCTGCTCGGGCGTGAGAACCGAGCGCATATCGAGGACATGGCGGATGGTTTGCTCTTGCAGCTTGGCCATAGCATCGTGGAAATGCGAAATCGCCGCCTTTGGCCGTCACCGTAGCCATGTTCTGCTTCGAGCGCGCGCGCAAGCTCAAGGTTGGCAGCGCGCATTTGCATCTCCGAATCTTGCCGGTCGAGCACGAAATTCGCCTCTAACGCCGAGATGTGCTTTTTCTGTTCGGCCGTGAGATTAAGCTCGTGATGAAGGATCTCATCAAGACTTGAAGCGTGATGGAGGTGCCGCGCGCCAATACCCATTCCGATCCATACGCCAGCGGCCACCGCGACCATTGTCAGTATGACAACCGTGGCGCCCATGCGTGTCGTCGCGGTCATGTGTGAGGTCCGAGCAACAGCGTTGAGGGCGCCGGCAGCCCGTCGGCCGAAAATGCGTCGAGCCGATCGGAAGCCGAATGTTCGCTGGTTGCGATAACTCCGGCCACGACAAAACTGCCAACGACTACGAGGGCAACAACACCTGCTTGCAATCTAAGGATCAGGCTTCGGCTGTAAGCGAGCTGTGCGTCAGCAGCTACCCTCGTCCAAATCGCCGCTTCCAGCCCCTCAAGCTGCAGCCCTGGAGGGCGATTTTTTAACAATTCAAGGTCGTTTTCGATCATCGCTATATTCCCTTGTATTCTCCTAAACTATACGCAGCTCGTTGCTGCAACCCTCGGCAGTGAGGGTTCCGGGGCAGGCGTGCGTACCTACTTTACCAGGACCCAATAGGATGACGGGCAGTCAACAAGAGGAGACCATGAGATCCGTGTTGTATTTGCTGTCGTTGCAGGTTTTAGCCCCCGGCGCTAGGGCTTTCGGGAGCCATAGCGATACCTATCGCAAAGGGATAGGTAACGCGGTCGATGCCGCCACAAGGAGAACCTTTCCCACGAGTCGATTTCCGCCCTGGGTTGGCCTGCCATGGAGATAGATTTCGCCGTTGCGCCCCCGGCTAATCTCGTTAATCTCAGGGATCTTCGCTCTTGAACTGCCCTCGAAGTTACGATGGAGGAAATGAGAGCGACATTTTGAAACCAGTCTATGCGAGTTTCGACCAAGTAAGGCTCATTCCTACATCAAGAGTGGCGTATTCCTACATCAAGAGTGGCGTATAAGTCATTGCCGTTAGGGACGCCGTTCGGAGGATCGACCTATGGATAAATTGCTAGGCACGCGGGGTGCGCGCGTCATGGTCGCGCTTGGCCGGGTATCGGTGTTTCTTGCTTTGATTGCGCTGGTAAGTGCTTGGGTGACGGAGTTTACTGGTGGAACTTTTGTCGGACTGAGCCAACAGCACCTATTTAACGATGCAATTGCTCTTTCGTTGGTTGGCGTCGCCTTCTTTCTCGATGCCTATTGGCACGCCAAAAGTATTTGAAGCGACCGTGAACTAATAAGCTGAAGCCAGAACGGAAAGCCCAAGAGAAGTATAGCCGCAGGCTTAGTGCTGATAGTTGTCGTCGCAGGCGCTTTTGGTTTTGTCTACGCGGACCTCTACAATGTTGCCCCTTCCGATCTTCACTCGGGAATAGCTTGCAAGGTCCTAGAAGCGGTGAGAGTGCAATCGATCGAAACTCACGCACGCGGCATAGAGGTTGCTATGGTCCACAGTCGCCTTTATTCGGCGACTGCCGAGTGTGACCGAGGAGGAATACGGCAATTGATCATGCCAGGCATGAGCCATGGCGGTGGTGAGCATCATGAGATGGGTACCGAGCCAACAAAAGATGAACACGAGCATCCCGGCACAGAATCGAAGCCTCCGCGATAAAGCGCGGTCGATCAGCAATACCATAACCTAGCTGGAGCACACTCATGGGGTCTCGACACTTTACGCTGCCCATCGTCGCTTTGTTAGCCCCCTTCATTCTTCCGGCAGTTGCATGGGCGCACGTCAGCCTTCGTCCGGCGGAGTCAGAACCGGGCGCATCCGTCACATACACCGTCCGCGTTCCATCTGAAGGTAGCGTGGCTACGATCTCGATTGAACTCGAGATACCGGACAACGTCGTCATACAGTCCATCGACGGCGCGCCCGAGAGTTTTGCGGTGAAGAAAGTCGGACCGCGCACTTCCTCAATCACCTGGAAGCAGATAATACCTGCGGGACAAAACGCCGAGTTCAAATTTACGGCGCAGAATCCGGCAATGGGCGACGAGATCATTTGGAGGGCCCATCAGGTCTTTGAGGACGGCACGCACGCAGACTGGATAGAACCGAAGGGGAGCAAGCGACCGTCGCCGATTACCACTTTAAAGAAGCCATAGTGAGACCCTCAATCAAGCGACAAGCCCCATTTTAAGAAAGGATCTTCGATGCCCATCGACAAGATCACACTCTCTGACATGGCGATGGCCAAGCTTGATTGGGCAGCCCAGCGGCATAAAGTTCTCTCCCAAAACGTGGCTAATGCAGACACGCCAGGATACAAAGCCCGCGATCTAGACAAGTTTAGTTTTAAGTCCATTTTGCAACAGGTGGCTCCTGTTGAGGTAACGCGAACCAATCCCAACCACCTTAAGGGAACACTTCCGGGGCAAGATCGCTTCGCCACCCATAAAATTCCAAAAACCTCCGAGATGTCCCCCGACGGTAACAACGTCGTCCTTGAAGAGCAGATGCAAATGGTCTCCGACGCCAAGGGCGCTTACTCAACCGCGATAACTCTCATGAGCGCCGAGGATAGGCTTATGAAACTCGCGCTCGGTAAAAACGGCGGCTGATAGAGGAGTAAAATTATGATGCGCCCATTTATATTGATCGTTTTAGTGCTGACCCTTTCGTCGTGTGTATCGCGCGAAGAGCTGTTGCAGCGGGATCGATTGACGTGCGGCGAGATTGGCTTCAAGCCCGGGTCGCCCGAGAGTGAAAACTGCCTTCTTCAGCTTCAGTCATCGCGTCTCAGTAGCCATCGTGGACATCACTGAGTTCGCGGCATCAATAATTCGGCACAAAACTACAAAACCGGCACCTGATGCTGGCAGACCGGGACCCAGTTGCGGGAGGCTTTGCAAACATCAGAGAGCTTTCTGACCGTTCATTAGGTGCGCCGACAAGCCCCCCTTTCTCCGAGATAGCTAATTGCGCGGGTCCCTGATCCATATACTCTTAATGTACTGCTTGGGGAGTATTGGAGGAGCGCGGTGGATCTACTTCGGATATTAATCGAACGCTGGCGGAATGACCCAAATTCGACCTATCGCACCTGGTTTCTGTGGGAGGAGCGGCTAAAAAATTTTCGTTCCATTCGTCGCGGCATTGCACAGGTCGTCGAGGAGATAGAGGCCGGCCGTTTCGGCAATGTGTATAAGGGCTCGTCCCTCGAAACAATTGTTGGCTCGATTGCGGAGCAGCGCCAGATATTTAAGGGCGCCGATCATGCCTTCCTTTGGAAACCAAAGCTCCGTATACCGGACATATACGAGAACCCGGAGAATCAGCGAGCATTTGGCTGCCTGCTACGTCACTGCTCGTGCTGCGATACAGGAGAAGAGCTGATCACAGGTATCGAGACAATCGATAAGGTCCGAATCAAAGGGTTGGGCCCAGCAGTGGCCAATCTCCTCTATTTTTTACATCCCACGCTCATGCCGCCGTTCAACACAGCGATCGTGAACGGTTTCAACGCCATATCAGGATCGAAAGTTAAGCTTGGGCGCTGGGATCAATATTTGGCAATGCGTTCTGGGATGATTAGCTTGAATGCGGCTTATAGAGATCTTTTATCCAATGACTTTGGCGCACTCGCCGGTTTTCTCTTCGACGTGGGTACGGGACGCTTTATCGCTCCGCCTGCATCTAACAACGACGCAGCGCGCGACGCTTGGCTTGAAGAGTTGTCAAAAGCGCGCGTTGCTGCCAAATCGCTGGAAACAGCGATGGCCAGAGATAACGCAGGCGATCGCACTCACACCGAGATACAAGCTTGGCTTCGAGATCTCGGTCTAGCTCTCGGCTATAAAGTGTGGATCGCAGCTAACGACCGTGGACGAACCTTTGACGGCGTGGCTCTGGGAACGGGGTGCTTGGATAGTTTACCTGAGTCAATTAAAGGATCTCCGGGTGCGGAGGCGATACGTCTTATCGACGTCCTGTGGCTCACTTCCGATCAGACCCGCGTAATGGCGGCTTTCGAAGTAGAGCACTCAACCTCCATATATTCAGGAATTGTGCGCATGCTGGATCTCGCTCTCAGCAGTGACCTCCATGGTGCGGAGGGATTATTTCTCGTCGCCCCGGATGCTCGTGAGGACGAAGTCCGTATTCAGCTTCGGCGGCCGGCCTTCAGCAGTATTTCCAATCTGTCCGTACGCTTCCTGCCGTATAGCGAACTCGAACGCCATCGCGATGCTATTGCTCGGTTTGGCACGGGCATCAAGGCCATACACGCGATTTCACGCGTTTTATGACCAACGGAAATATTTCGCACAACTCTCTCTAGTTCCGCATTAGCTCGTTCAGCGTACGCCTCGGTGACGGGTAAAACTTGCCGCGATGGCACCGTCGTGTCACGGCTTTTCAAGCCGCGCTTCTTATGGAAACGAATCCCAATCGAGTGCGTTGGTTGTTTGCCGTAGTTGCGGCAAACGCAGACAAAAAGGATGTTCACCATGAAGAGACTGATATTCGGTTTTGACCGGCCCCCACCGAGTGGTCCGGGTGGAATGTTAATTCAGCATAGGCCTTTCGGCTAGCGGTCTGCTGGCCGGCCAACTGATGACCTCCAGCGCTGGCGGTTTGTACCCGAGCGACGAATGCGGCCTGACGGTGTTGTAGTACTTCCGCCAAGCTTCGATCATGATCTTGGCCTCGTTCAATGTGTAGAATATCTCGCCGTTCAGCAGTTCGTCTCGCAGCTTGCCGATGAAGGATTCGACGTACCCGTTTTCCCAAGGGCTGCCCGGTTCGATGTAGGCCGTCTTGGCACCAACGGCAGCGATCCATTCCCGAAGTGCAACAGCAATAAACTCAGGCCCATTGTCTGAACGGATGTGGGCTGGGGTACCCCGGAGAATGAAGAGATCGCACAATGCCGCGTGACTTCGGTGGAGTTGAGACGCCTGGCGACCTTGATGGCCAGCGCCTCCCTGTTGAACTCGTCGATAATGCACAACATGAGATACACCCTCCTATCATGGGTCTGGTCGGCGACGAAGCCATAGGACCAGACATGATTAGGCCGTTCCGCCCTCAAACGGATGCATGATCCATCATTGAGCCACAGACGGCCTCGTTTTGGCTGTTTGGTTGGGACCTTAAGCCCCTCACGCCGCCGCAGCCGCTCACCCCGCTTCTTGTTGACCGACCAGCCCAACGTACGAATCATCTTGGTGATGCGGCGATAACCGTAGCGGCCATATTGGCGAGCCAGCTCGATCATGTCCGCGGTCAATGCCGCTTCGTCGTCAGGCGTCTAGGGGACCTTGCGCTGCGTGGAGCGATGTTGGCCCAGAACTTGGCAGGCGCGTCGTTCAGACACGCCCAGTCCCGCCCAGTCCCGCGACAACATGATCCACACAGGCTCGGCGGCATGCGGGGCTTAGAAGTTTCCCTTGGCGGCCTCGCGAAGGATTTGCTTTTCCAGCGTCAGGTCGGAGACAGCACGCCGTAACCTAGTGTTTTCCGCCTCCAGCTCCTTCAACCGTTTAACCTGATCGCCCTTCAGGCCGCCGTACTCATTCCGCCAGCGGTAGTATGTAACTTCCGTCCCCCCTATCGCCCGGACCGCGTCCGCAATCGACCGACCCTGGCCTCTCAGAACCTCAACCTGCCGCAGCTTCGCAACGATCTCGTCCGCCGTGTGCCTTTCGCTTGCCATTGTCGTCCTCCTTCGTGGCAAAATCATACCTCAGTGTGGCCCACTTCAAAGGGGGCAGATCAAAGGTCGGCGAGATACTGCGTGAGGCGATCGACGTCGGGCGTTTTATGGAGTCTATCAAAGTACAGGCAAATCGTTAACGGAAGTGTCCAACGGTCATCGCCTACACGTACTAACTGCCTGGCCTGAACAGCTGGAGCAGCTGTATGTTCGGGGAGCCACGCAACGCCGTGCCCGGCGATGGCCATCTCCAGAAGTACATTCGCCATGTCGGATTCGCATTTCGTCGCCGCGTGCAGAACATCCGGCACAGAATCCAAGATGATGTCAACCATACGGGCAAGAAACGCCCCTGACGAGTAGCTGAGTAATGGCGCCGGGCTTTTGACTGTGCCCGGAAGTGTGAACAGGCGAGCCTTCGGGCGAACACCAGCGTAGGGGCGAAGCCATTCTGTTCCCAACACGATCTTTTCGTACTGTACGGGATCCAGGAATACAGGCTGCTGAGCATGGTGATAGCATATGAGAACGTCAGCTAGCCCTGACACCAGCGCAGTGACCGCGTCGTGCACATTGCTGGCTAGTAATCTGCATGAACTTCCTCCAACCCCCTCTCGCCACGCGTCCCACCATTGCGGAAAGGAAGAAATGGCCAACGTATGAGGCAGGGCAAAGGTGATCGTCTGATGATCTCCAACGGGTTCACCTTGAAGCTCCGCGCGGGAATCCATCATCTTCTTGAGCAGGTCGGCCGCGTGCTGTCGGAATATCTCTCCAGCGGGGGTTAGGGCCGTCGGATAGCGCGATCGGTCGATGAGTTCGACTCCCAACCAGGATTCGAGCGACTGAATCCGCCGGCTGAACGCAGATTGCGAACTATGCCGAGCCTCTGCGGCCGACGTGAAGTTTCCTGCCTCAGCCAGACTCAGAAAGTCCTGGAGCCATCGGAAGTCCATTCATCGCCTCGCTGCTGTTTGAACTGATCAGCCAACTTTGTGGCAGCTGGCTGTCGCCGCCTATAGAAAATGCAACACTCGCTGCCGCCAGGCAGGCGGTGGCGTCAATGCACGAGGTTTCCATGATCGAGCCTTTGAACGCGATCGGGAGTTCAGTGCAAGCAAGGAGTAGCCGCGTTACACCGACGTCAAATAGTGCCGCTCCGGCCCTAGCTGCTAGTTCTCTGGCCTGAGCGACGTAGCCGCCTTTGACTGCGGAAATGGCGGCGCTGATGTCGTCTTGCATGGGAGGCGGCGGAACAATGATCCGTCGGGCCTCGGTGTGCAGGTAACGCTGATAGAAGCCAGCTCTGATCGTTCCGCTTGTAGCCAACAGACCGATGCTCTCAGGCTCCGATTGAAGCTGACCATCAAGGTGGCCTCGTACGGCCTCGGCGATATGCAGCATTCGAACGTCTGTGGAGGCTGCTAGCCTATCGAACCATGCATGAGCCGTGTTGCAGGGAACCACGACCAGATCGGCACCACAGCGCTCCAGCGTCCGCAACCCCCTTAGCAGGTTGGGGAAGGGGCCATCGGTTCCGTTAGTGATGGCTTCCGTCCTGTCTGGAATCTGCGGTACCGCGTGGACAATCATCGGAATGTGCTCCTGGTCGCAGTCCGCTGCCGTAGCGGCGATCACCTTCCCCATGAAATCAACGGTAGCGAGTGGTCCCATGCCGCCCAGCACACCTATTAAACGCCGCTGCATCGCCATTTCCCCGCGTTCCGGAAACTCTAACTTAACGGCCCACGGGCCTGATTGTAATGCGATAAATGCATAATGCAAAAATTGCATTATGTGGTGTGAGGATTGCCGGTATTGCTTTTTTGAATTCACCCTGCGGTGCACTGAGGTTGATTCGTGCCTCGCCGCCTGCAAGCCGATGGAGCTTAACAGTGATCATGCGGATTGAAGCTGATTTGCTTGGCGAACGCGAAGTGCCGGGAGGCGTATATTATGGGATACACACCCTTCGGGCGATCGAGAACTTTCCTATTACCGGTACATCAATCGGTGCTTATCCCGACTTTATTGTCGCGCTTGCGAGCATCAAAATTGCGGCCGCGCAAGCCAATCAGAAGCTCGGACTACTGGACGAAAGGCGTTCGATCGCAATCATCCAGGCCGCCGAGGAGATCCGGGCAGGGGGGTTCCACGACCAGTTCCTCGTCGATGTGATACAAGGAGGCGCTGGCACTTCAAGTAATATGAACGCTAACGAAGTGATCGCAAACCGTGCGCTCGAAATGCTGGGGTGCCTGAAGGGCGAATACCGCCATCTGCACCCCAACCAACACGTTAATATGAGCCAAAGTACAAATGACGTCTATCCGACGGCGGTAAAGATCGCGACTTACCGCGGCCTGATCCGGTTAATTGAAGCGGTCTCTCAGCTCCGGACCTCGTTCGAGGGCAAGGCCGCCGAGTTCGCCGATGCGATCAAAATGGGCCGAACGCAACTTCAGGAGGCCGTGCCTATGACGCTCGGCCAGGAGTTCACGGCATACGCGGTCGCGCTGGCAGAAGAGGAGCGGCAGCTGCAGGACGCGGCGATTTTGCTGTGTAAAGTCAACCTAGGCGCAACGGCCATCGGCACGGGCATCAACGTCCACCCCGCTTATCCGGTCGAGGTCACCGAGAATCTCCGTTACTTAACGGGCGTCCCTATAAAATTAGCAAAAAATCTAATCGAAGCTACCCAAGATTGCGGAGCCTTGGTCTATGCCTCAGGTTCATTGAAGCGGCTTGCGCTCAAGCTATCCAAAGTTGCGAGTGACCTCAGGTTGCTTTCATCTGGCCCTCGGGCCGGACTCGGCGAGATCAACCTGCCTCCACGGCAGGCGGGATCGAGTATAATGCCGGGTAAGGTGAACCCTGTGGTTCCGGAGACCATCAATCAGATCGCCTTCGAAGTGTTGGGAAATGACCTCACAGTTAGCTTCGCGGCTGAGGGCGGCCAACTCCAATTAAATGCATTCGAGCCCATCATCGCCCACAGCCTCTTCAAAAGCTTGCAGCACCTCCGCTCGGGCTGTCTTCTCCTTGCGGAGGCCTGCGTTGATGGGATCACCGCAAACCGCGAGCGGATGCGGGATAGTGTCATGCAGTCGACCGGCATTGTGACCGCTTTGAATCCCTTCATCGGCTACGTGCTCGCCACAGAGATCGTCCAAGAGGCACTCGCCACCAACGAGAGCGTGTTCGATGTTGTACTCGCCAAGAAGCTCCTGACGCGGGAACAGTTGAACGAGATTCTTGAGCCGTCGGCCCTCACTCAGCCGAGGGCGAGCGGTGGTTGCCGGTCCTCTTTGCCCTGTGCGGTCAGCTAAGCGCTTACCGTTGCACGAGGCCTCGGGCGAATGAATTCGGACAAGCTCCGTCGTCATGCCCCGGTGCCCGCAATGCACTTCCCTCAACTCTCCCAAGCGGGACTGCCGTGAGAAGTATTGCCGATCCCGCCATTTTGCCACCGGTCTCGCATAACCTGACGGAATGAGCCGCGTGGCTTTTTGACTTTGACTGAATTCAAGGTAACTGGGACGTATTAGACCCTCACTGACGCTGGGACCGGCAGAACTTGAATCGCCAAGGTGTCGCTCGGTGACAATTCTAAGTTCGCGCCCTCCCACAAGGTTTTTCATGTCGTCATCAAAAGTTAGCTCTCGCCTCAACGAATCAGTGGCGCCTGAGATCATCGCCAACATTTTCGCTCCGCGACTCGCAGGTTTTGCAGATACTTTCGGATTCCTCGGCGATATCAACAAGGCTCACGTGATTATGCTGGCCGAGCAGGGTGTCCTGCGGGCGGAACACGCCACCGTTCTCGCCCGAGGCATTCTGGACATGGAGGCTGCCGGATCGGCGGCTGTTGAACTGGATCCGGCACGAGAAGACCCTTACTTCAACTATGAAGCACACCTGATGACGCAGGTGGGACCAGACATTGGCGGACGCATGCATGCTGGACGCAGCCGCAACGACATTGGGTCGACGCTCGATCGCCTGCGCGGCCGCGCCGTGCTGCTGGATCAGATCGAAGCGCTAGTGAAGCTGCGCGAAACGGCGCTTGAGCAGGCCGCTCGCTACACTGACACTATCATGCCTGGCTATACCCATCTGCAGCCAGCACAGCCCATAACCTACGGCTTCTATCTCGCCGGTGTCGCCCAGGCGTTGGAGCGGGACACCCAGCGCCTGCTCGACACGCTCACGCAGATGAATGCCTGTCCATTGGGTGCAGCGGCGTTCGCCGGAACCCCCTTCCCGATCAACCGGCGACGCACAGCCGACCTTCTCGGTTTCGATTCCTACGTCGATAATGCGCTCGACGCCGTGGCCTCACGCGACTTCCTGCTAGAGACTATGGCGCACATGAGCTTGCTCGCTGTCTTTTGGAGCCGGATTGCGCAGGACTACCACGTCTGGACTACGCACGAGTTCGGTCTCATCGATTTTCCCGACAGCGTTGCGACAACTTCCAGTATCATGCCCCAAAAGAAGAACCCGGTCGTGCTGGAGTATCTCAAGGGGCGCGCTGGCAGTGTTGTCGGTGCCCTTGTCGCTGCCGCCATGGGCGTTAAAGGTACGAATTTCAGCCATTCCGGCGAGTCCAGTCGCTGGGCGGTAAGCAGCTTCTGGGAAACTTCAAGGGAGGTGGTCCGCTGCATCGGCCTCTTGGAGTTGGTGTTTCGTACAGCCCGTCCCGTCGCACCGCGCGCGCTCGAGCGGGTGACGGGAGACTTCTCCACGGCAACGGCCTTAGCTGATCTCCTGGTGCGTGACCACGATCTTTCCTTCCGCGCCGCGCATCACGTTGTGGGCGCCGTGGTGCGCCGGGCTCTGCAGGAAGGCTTGCCGGCCGATCAGGTCACGGCCGACATGGTCGAAGATGCGGCGATCATGCAATTGGGCAAGCGGGTGGGTGTCGACCCTGCCGAGGTTCGCGCCTGTCTGGATCCGACATTGAATGTTCGCGCCCGCAATTCTCCAGGCGGACCAAGTCCCGCTACGGTGCGTGAGCACCTGAGCCGCGCCAGCGGCCGGCTAGGGGACACAAAAGCCTGCCTCGCGCACTGGCGAGCGCGGATCGCTCAGGCGAAGGCCGATCTGGAGGCGGCGACAACTAGACTCGCTGACCTTAAAGCATCGGTGTGAACGCCGCGGTTGGATAGCCCCGCCCGTGCGAACGGTGGTTCGGGCCATGTGTTAGGAGCCGCTAAGGACTGTGCTACAAATCTGGGCTGCGCTCTCTCGCAGCTCATTCGCAAAGTCTTCGACGAGGGCCGCGTTCCGATTGCCGCTACTGCGGCCGAGTTGAAACTTGAACAGTGTCTCGGGTTCAAATCGTCGAACCGCTAGGCGGTGCTCCATTCCGGACAAGGTGAGCGGATGCACCAGCGAGACCCCAAGTCCCGCCGCTACGAATTCGCATAGCGTGGGCGCGACGTTGGAATCGATAACAGTGCGGGGTTCAACGCCATACGTCTCAAACATCTTGTCTATAATGTTCCCAAAGTAGGTATCGCGATGGTAGGCGACGAACTCCACCTGATGCAAATCTAAGGGCTCGATGTGGCCTTTCGCGGCTAGCCGGTGGCCGAGTGGCATGATGCAGACGACCGGGTGTTCACTGAGGGGCTCGAGCTTCACGTAGGGATTGTCGAGCCGCCCGCTCACCAGCCCGATGTCGAGCTTTCTCGCAACGAGCCGGTCTACAATCCATTCGGAACTCAGCGACTGAATCGAGCAGAAGACAGTTCGATGGCTCTTAAGGAACCCTGTTGTGGCGAGCTGCAGGAACGAACCGGCCAGAGCTGCCATCACCCCGACCCCCAAGCGTCCTTGCTGCTCCCGTCTGATCGCCTCGACAGCGTTTTCAACTTGGCGCACGCCTGCGAATATGCGCCCGACCTCGTCGTAGAGCAGCATGGCATGGGAGGTTGGCGCTAGCCGGCCCTTTAGCCGATCGAACAGTTTAAGGCATGCGTCGGCCTCCAGATGGGCGATTAGCTTGCTCATGGCAGGCTGTGAGATGTTTAGCATCTCAGCCGCGCGGCTGACCGTTCCGTGTTCGATCAGGGCCTTGAAAGCTTCGATCTGTCGGAGGTTCAAGTGTCGAGGCATACTATAACCTCTGAGAGTATGGCGAAGCCAAGTTGTTCAGCGGGTATATGACAGCGCTTCAGTCGTGAAGACAAGGTGCGTGCTGCGATAAAATGCGGACATGAACTCCGCATATAAGTTGGCACCATAACCCCCATGAATATGATCTCGGCATTTTGGCCTTAGTCTACGTCAAAGCTCTCACCTACGATCCAATGTGAAATGCTCTTCTGGTGGGCTGCGTAAGACGTCTTCCTTGCCGGTATGGCAAGACCGGAGAGAGCAAAATGCAGCTGTGTGGACTGCTTGACAGCGCAGGATCCGCGCAGTCAGCGTGGTTCTAAGCGAATGGCAGCGTAAGGCCGAGGTAGGACTCAAGATGACGCATCAAACACAAGTAGTTGAAGTGCCCAGGAGAAAAATCGGAATAGACGCCTGGTGGACTCTTGCGGTCCTTAGTTACTTCTGCCTCATGTCGTTTGTTGATCGTTACATTTTGACGATGCTGGTGGGGCCCATCCGCGCCGACCTAGGCATTGGCGACTTCGAGATGGGCCTGATCATGGGGCCGGCCTTTGGCTTGGCCTTGGGGGTGTTCGGCCTCCCGCTGGGGTGGGTTGCGGACCGCTGGTCCAGGCGCATTCTGGTGCTCCTCGGAGTCAGTGTCTGGT
>JAIEMI010000267.1 GCA_019752235.1 Rhodospirillaceae bacterium | reverse complement strand
GTTCAAGATTAAGAAACCGCCATCGTGACTTTCTCGCACGCTATCCAAACTGTTTTGCTTCTGCCCGTGATCGGCGGAGGCATCTTTTGTCTGCTCTGCGTCTGGGCCGCCGCGCGCTTCTTCGCCAAGCGCCCCACACCGGGCAGCTACACGCCGCCCATCACCGTCCTGAAGCCGATCTACGGCCTCGACAAGGGCTTGGAGGAAAACCTTCTCAGCCTCTGCCGCCAGGATTATCCCGATTATCAAGTTGTGCTGGCCGTGCAACGCACCGACGATCCGGCGCTGCCGCTGCTGCGCCGCCTCGCTGATGATTACCCCGACCGCGTCACGCTGGTGGTCAAGGTCAGCGAACCCGTGGTCAACGGCAAGGTGCAGAACCTCACCAACGCGCTCACGGCCGCGCGCCACGACCTTCTCCTCATCAGCGACAGCGATGTGCGCGTGACGTCCGATTATCTTCGCATCATGGCCGCGCCGCTGGCGGACCCGAATGTCGGCTACGCCTGCTCCATGTATCGCGCGGCCGGCGCCCAGCATTGGTGCGACAAGCTGGAATTGCTCAGCCTCAACGCCGACTTTGTGCCCAGCCTGATCTTCGCCGCGGTCACGGGTGTTTCTGATTTCTGCGTCGGCGCCATCGTCGTCTTCCGTAAAGCCGATCTGGAGGCCACCGGCGGCATGGCGGCTCTCGGCGACTACCTGGTTGAGGACTACGAATTGGGACGGCGCCTCGTGGGCCTCGGCAAGACCATGGTGATCATCCCGCACGTGGTGGAAATCCTGGCCGATTACCCCAGCTTTTCGCGATGGTGGCGCCATCAGGTCTATTGGGACCAGAACACCTGGGCCGCCAATCCCACGGGGTTCGTGCTCACTATTCTCACCCGCGCCGTGCCTTTCGCGCTGGCCTTCGCGTTGGTTCGGAGTTTCGATGCCACAAGCGTGAAGGTTCTCGTGGCGACGCTGGGTATTCGCCTCGCCACCGCCGGTTGGATTTGCAGCGCCTACCTCGGCGACCGCGAGGGCATAAAAGCCCTTTGGCTGCTGCCGGTCCGCGACCTTTTCGCCCTGGCCTCCTGGTATGTGGCCATCACCCGGCGCAGTTTCGAGTGGCGCGGACACCGTTTCGGGCTTACGAAAGAAGGGCGGATTGTGCCTCGGGGGGACATGCCCGCCACGGCCCTGAACGTCACCACCGAAGCAGTGTCGGCCAAT
Source organism: Rhodospirillaceae bacterium (assembly GCA_019752235.1). Classification (GTDB taxonomy): domain Bacteria; phylum Pseudomonadota; class Alphaproteobacteria; order Rhodospirillales; family Rhodospirillaceae; genus SHVO01. The sequence continues at coordinate 17,528 of JAIEMI010000267.1, read as the reverse complement.
TAACGATGAGCGAAGCTCCACACATCCTTGTCACCGGCGGCGCAGGGTTTATCGGCAGCCACACCGTCGATGCCCTCATGGCCAAAGGCTTCCGCGTCTCGGTGCTCGACAACCTTTCGACCGGCTACATGGTCAATCTGGAGCAATGGGATAATCACCCGCGCTTCAATTTCGTCGATGCCGATATCACGCAAGATCTGACGGCCGCTTTCGCGAAGATGGTCGCGCGTTTCGGCCCCATCGAACGTATCGCGCATTTCGCCGCACAGACCGCGGTGCCGATCTCCATGGACGATCCGGTGGGCGACATTCAGGCCAACCTCGCCGGCACCGCGCGCATTCTCGAATACGCCCGGCACAATAACGTCGCTAAACTTTTCTTCGCCTCATCCTCGGCGGTCTACGACGACGACGCGCCGGTGCCGGTATCCGAGGAATCCCGAGCGCGGCCCATGTCGCCCTACGGCATCGACAAGCTGGCGGTCGAGTTTTACCTCGACTACTACGCCAAGCTCTACGGCCTGACCTACACCGCCCTGCGCTTCATGAACGTCTACGGTCCGCGCCAGGATCCCAAGAGCTGGTACTCGGGCGTGATCTCGATCTTCCTCGACCGCGCCGCCACCGGCCAGTCCATCACCATCTTCGACGACGGCGACCAGACCCGCGATTTCGTTTACGTCACCGACGTCGCGCAAGCCGTGGTGCACGCCCTGCTGACCAATGCCGGCGACAACGCCATCATCAACATCGGCACCGGGGTTGAAGTCACAATCAATGTGCTGACCAAAACCATCCTCGATCTCGCGGGCTCCGCTTCGCCGGTGCGCTATGAGCCGGCCCGCCCGGGTGATATCCGCCGTTCCGTGACCACCATGGATAAGGCGGTGGCGCTGCTGCAATTCAATCCGCGCGTCGAGCTGCGCGAAGGCCTCCACGCTACCCTGGCCTGGGTCCGCGAGGAGAAAAACCAGGCGGTCGCGCGCACGGGCTCGGGCTCGGCGGCTTAAGATCATGTGGGGCAAGCTTCTCAAGCTGGTCATGCTGGCCGGTGGCCTTGGGCTATTCATCTGGCTGCTGTCCGATATCGATCTCGCCACCGTCGCCACGGAAGTTGGGCGCATCGGCTGGCAGGGCGCGGTCATCATCGCTTTTGCTTTTGCCTTCGGGTTTGTGGCCGACGTCATCTCCTGGCAGATGATGTTTCGCACCATCAACCTCTCGTGGCTTTGGACGTGGCGGTTGCTGCTGGTGCAATTGGTCGGCGAAGCCTTAAACGTCGTGACGCCCTTCGGCTCTCTGGGCGGCGAGCCTTTCAAAGCGCTGCTGCTCAAGCGCCACTACGACGTGTCCTTGCGCGAAGTCACCGCTTCGCTGTTGCTGATCCAGACCATGAATAGCCTGGCCATGGTGCCCTTCACCATTGTCGCCGCGTATTTGATGCTGGGCCGCGGCATCCTCGACCCGGTCCTGGAGAACACGATTTTCTTCGTCGCCGTGTGGATCGGCATTTTCATGCTGCTGGTCTACGGCGCTTTGCATATGCGCGCGCTGGCCAGCCTTGAACGCCGCCTGGGCCGCAGCCGCTGGGGCGAACGCCTCGCGCGCGGCCTGCACGCCTTCCGGGATGTCGAGGAACACCTGTTTTATTTTGTGCGCCACACGCCGGGGCGTTCGGCTGTGTCTTTTATCTTCGCGCTGGCGAACTGGGTCTTCGGCGCGGTCGAGATGTACATGATCTTTATGTTCCTGGGTCACCCGATCTCCGTGGCCGATGCCTGGATGCTGGAAGGCATCATTGTGCTGGTGCGCGGCGTGACCTTCTTTGTGCCCGGCCACCTCGGGGTTCAGGACGGCGCCATCACGCTCATCGGCCAAGCCCTCACCGGCTCGCCGGAAATCGGCCTCGCCGTGGCGCTCCTGCGCCGCGGCCGCGAGATGGTCTGGACCGGAATCGGCCTCGCCATCGGCGGCTGGTTCGGCCTCAAGGATCCCTCCGCGCCCCAGCCCACCACGTGACAACCCTCTGCTTAACAACCCAAAACGTGTAACAGCACCCGTATGACACGCGCGCTCTCGCGGATTTCATATCCGCAAGGGAAAACGTCCTTTGTCCCGACTGGGAATTTGAATACGCTAACCTCTTCATTTCCCGGGGAACTGCCCCCTATGAAGCGTGCGACACTCTATAGCCGCTCACACCGTCCGAGCCTCGCCGCACGGACCGCGCCCGCTGTATCTCCGGACTCGCCGACGCCCGTCAACCCAAAGAGCTTCGGTGCGCGGCTCCAACGCTTCCGCACACGCCGCGCGCGCCCGCTCTCGTTCGCCGCCAGCGCTTTGGTGACGCTGGCCATCGTCGCCGCCTTCTCGGCTGTCACCGCGCCCCGCAAACTGACCCAGCGCGACATCGACGCCGCCGTCTTGCATACGCTGGAAAAACAAAAACAACCGCCGTCCAACGCCTCGATCGCGTATGACGCCATCCGGCCCTCGGTGGTGCGTGTGAATCAGGTGGGCTTGGAAGAAAGCGGCGATACCGAAAAAGCCGTCGGCACCGGCGTCGTGATCGAGGAAAGCGGCATCATCCTCACCAACATCCATGTCGTCGCGGGCGCCGAGCGCATTTCCGTGACTTTCTCCAACGGCACCACCTCCGATGCCCACGTGGTGTCGGTACAGCCCGAGGACGACCTTGCCGTCCTGAAGGCCCACACCGTCCCCGATGACCTCAAGCCCGCCACCCTGCGCTCGACGCGCGGGTTGCGGCTCGGCGACGAAGTCATCGCCGTCGGCCATCCCTTCGGTATCGGTCCTTCCGTGTCTTCGGGCATCGTCTCCGGCCTGCGCCGCGAATACGTCACGCCCAAGGGCAAGAAGGTGATGAGCAACCTCATCCAGTTCGACGCCGCCGCCAACCCCGGCAACTCGGGCGGCCCGCTGGTCACCGCCGACGGCGAAGTGGTCGGCATCGTCACCGCCATCCTGAATCCGACCGAGCAGCGTGTCTTCATCGGCATCGGCTTTGCCGTTCCCATCGAGAACGCCGCGTCCGCCGTGGGCATGTCGCCTTTCTAGAGCTTCACTCTAACCTGCGAGAGTTTTATGACCGAACCAGCATCCCCCCATTCTCATCAGGGCGCCGAAGTTGCCACGCTGATGCAGCGCGTGCTTTACGAAGTGAAGAAGGTGATCGTCGGTCAGGACCATTTCCTCGAACGCGTGCTCGTGGCGATCCTGTCGCAGGGCCATATCCTCGTCGAAGGCGTGCCCGGTCTTGCCAAGACTTTGACCGTCAACACGCTGGCCAAGACCATCCGCGGCAATTTCAAGCGCATCCAGTTCACGCCCGACCTGGTGCCCGCGGATTTGGTCGGCACGCGCATCTATAATCAGAAGACCGGCGAATTCGCGACCTCGCTGGGCCCCGTGTTCACCAACCTGCTGCTGGCAGACGAAATCAACCGCGCGCCCGCCAAGGTGCAAAGCGCGCTCTTGGAAGTCATGCAGGAGCGGCAGGTCACCATCGCCGGCGAAACTCATCCGGTGCCGGCCCCTTTCCTCGTCATGGCCACGCAGAACCCTATCGAAACCGAAGGCACCTATCCGCTGCCGGAAGCCCAGGTCGACCGCTTCATGATGAAGGTGCTGGTGGGTTACCCGACCGAGGAAGAAGAATTCGTGATCGTGGGGCGTGTGACCGGCGTGCCCCATGCCGTCGCCTCCGTGGCCTCCACCGATCAACTGCTGGCACTTCAAAAAGAGTGCCGCATGTCCTATGTGGACCCGTCGCTGATCCAATACGCCGTCAAGCTGGCGGCGGCCACGCGTGATGCCGACAAGTACGGCATCCCCGACGTGGCCAAATACCTGCAGTTCGGCGCCAGCCCGCGCGCGCCCATCCACCTGATCGAAGGCGCGCGCGCGCTCGCCTACCTGCGCGGGCGCAGCTACGTCCTGCCCGAGGATGTCACCGATCTCGTCAATGACGTGTTCCGCCATCGCCTCGTGCTGTCCTACGAAGCCCTCTCTGATTCCGTGACCGCCGACCAGATCATGCAGCGCGTCATGGCTCACGTGCCTGCCCCCGAAAAACCGCTGGAGACACATGTCAAAGTCCCCGCCACGGCTTAACGCGACCAGCCCCGACACGCTGCTGCGCAAGCTGGAGTGGACCGTGCTCCGCCGTCTCGACGGCGTGCTGCACGGGGACTACCGCACGCTGTTTCGCGGCTTCGGCTTGGACCTCGCGGGCTTGCGCGAGTACCAGCATAGCGACGACGTGCGCCACATCGATTGGAACGTCACGGCGCGGCTTCAGTCGCCCTACGTCCGCCAGTACAACGAGGACCGCGAGATCACCGCCTGGTTCCTGCTCGACATCAGCCCGTCGGTGGATTTCGGCTCCGAGGAAGTCCGCAAACGCGCCGTGCTGGTGAACTTCGCCGCCGTGCTGGCGCGCATGCTCACCCGCCACGGCAACCGCGTCGGCGCGCTGCTTTACACGGGCGGCGCGGCCAACGGCATCGACGCCATGATCCCGGCGCGCGGCGGACGCCAACACGTTTTGCATCTGTTGAAGAACATCATGGCGCGCCCGGAATTGCCGCGTGCGCCCGCCACCGACCTCGCCGCCTTCCTGAAGGCCGCGCAGCAGGTCATCAACCGCCGCTCGCTGGTGTTCGTGGTCTCCGACTTCATCAGCGCGCCGGGCTGGCCCGAAGCCCTCGGCCGCCTCGCGCTGCGTCATGAAACTCTCGCCGTGCGCCTGTTCGACGCGCTGGAAATGGAATTGCCGGACCTGGGTCTCATGGTCATGCAGGATGCCGAGACCGGCGAGCAGATTTTTGTCGACACCCACGACCGCGGCTTCCGCAAGCGTTTCGCGGCGCTGGCCGAAAAGCGCGAGGAAACCTTGCGCACCGCCTTCGCCCAGGCCGGAGTCGACGCCCTCGAACTCGGCACCGGCGACGATCTCGTCAACGTCATCCTGCGCTTTGCCCAACTGCGCAAGCGCCGCAGCCAGCTCACCGGCGGCGGTACGGCCTCGCGCAACGACAGCGGCGTCATCGAGACGCTGACCGCGGGAGACGCGGCATGACCTTTATCTGGCCCACGTTACTCTGGCTCCTGCTGATCGTGCCGGTGATCGTCGCACTCTACATCCTCATGCTCCGGCGCAAGAATAAAGCGGCCCTGCGTTACGCCAGCCTCAGCATGGTGCGTCAAGCCATGGGCGCCGGCGCCGGGGTCCGCCGCCATGTCCCGCCGATCCTGTTCCTCATGGCGCTGACCATCATGATCGCCGCCATCGCCCGGCCCGCCGCCGTGGTGACCCTGCCGTCGCAGCGCTCCACCGTTATCCTCGCCATGGACGTCTCCGGAAGCATGCGCGCCGAGGACGTGCAGCCCTCGCGCTTCGTCGCCGCGCAGACGGCCGCCAAGGCCTTCATCGCCGACCAGCCCAAGGACACGCGCATCGGCATCGTCGCCTTTGCCGCCACCGCGCTGTTGGTGCAGGCGCCGACTCACAACCGTGAAGAACTCAATGCCGCCATCGACCGCTTCCAGACGCAACGCGGCACCGCCATCGGCAGCGGTGTTTTGGTATCTCTGCAGACCCTCTTCCCCACGGAATCTTTTGAGCCCTCGCGCGCGCCCGACGGCCGCCCCATGGAACGCCGCCGCGGCATGTCGCTGGATGATGCGCCCAAGGCCGATGCCGAGAAGAAGGCCGCCGCGCCCGGCTCCTACCAGTCGGCGGTGATCATCCTGCTGACGGACGGCCAGGCCACCACCGGGCCCGATCCGCTGGAAACCGCCCGCATCGCCGCCGACAAGGGCGTGCGTGTCTACACCGTTGGGGTGGGATCCAAGGAGGGCACCCTGCTGGGCTACGAAGGCCGCTCCATGCGCGTGCAACTGGATGAAGAGACCCTGCAGACCATGGCCGATCTCACGCATGGCCAATACTTCCGTGCCGAGTCCGCCGCCGACCTCAAGAAGGTCTACGACGCCATGAACACGCAACTGATCATGGAAAAGGCCAAGACCGAAGTCACCGCCGCCTTCTCCGCCGTCGCGGCGGTCCTGGCGCTGATCTCCGTCGCGCTGTCGATGCTGTGGTTCAACCGGATTATTTGACCACTTCGACTTTCATCAGCGCCGTGCCCACCGGCAACATGCGCGCCGCCAGTTCACCCTTAAATGCTTCGGCGACATCTTCCGCTTTCCATTCGGGGCGCTCCAGAATCGGATACTGCCGCCCGGGATGCACATAGAGCGTCATGCGCGCACCTTCGATATTGATCATCTGACCCGTGACCGCGGCCGACGCGTCCGACAAAAGATATACCAGCACGCCCGCGTTGGCCGAGGCCGGCACTACCGGCGATTCATGCGCGCCCATGCCTTGGCTGGCGCGATAGCTGTCATTGATGTTGCGCATCTGGGTTTCGCCCATGGGCAGGATGGCGTTCACGCGCACGCCGTCCGCCTTCAGTTCCTGCGCCCAGGAGTAAGTGAAGCTCGCCACCGCGCCCTTGCTGCCCGCATAGGCGGACAGCGTCGCCGCGCCCGTATGAGAGCCCGAGCACATATTGACGATGGAACCGCGTTTGCGCGCGGTCATTTCCCGCGCCGCATGCTGGGCGCAGAAATAGGTGCCGAGCACGTTGACCTCCACCATCAGGCGCAAGTCGGATTCTTTCACATCCACCAGCTTGTCGGGGCGGATCATGCCGGCGTTGTTCACCAGGCCGTCGATCTTGCCGAACACGTCCACGCAGCTCTGCACAAGGCTCTGCGCGCCCTTGTTGGTGGAGATGTCATTGACGGCGGCGATGGCTTTGCCCCCGGCGGCAGTAATCTCCTCGACGGTCGTCTCTGCCAGCTTGGCGTTGATGTCGTTGACCACCACCGCCGCGCCGCGCGCCGCGACAGCCTTCGCAAAGGCCGCGCCGATGCCTTGGCCCGCGCCGGTGATGACGACGGCCTTGCCCGACAACCCAATCATGGAAAGTTCCCCCGGATGCCTCAGAAAATGTGAGGCGACATTACCGCAGCGATACGCCCCGCTCTAGCCCGCGAAAGGGGTTAAATCACGATCCAGACGAGCAGGCTGAGCACGGCAATCCCGGCCAGCACGTCGCCAAAACAGCGCGGCAAAACCCGTTCGTAGGCGTCAAAAAAGCGATCGATGTTTTCCATGTCTCTGTGACCAGTTCTTTATCGGGAGACATCAACGTCTCTCCACCGTCACATAAAACGCGAAAAACATGCCCGTGTTGCGATGGTGCCGGGGTATTTCTGTGGCAATGAAGGCGGCTTTAAGGCACCCCCCACAGGCAGCTATTCGGCGGCGAGCGCCGTTCCCGCCTCAGGCTGGCGGCAATAACTCGGCACCCAGCTCTGGGCCATCATGTCGGGCGCCACCAGGGAATAATCGAAATCCTGCGCGTCCTTGATCATCTGCTCGACGTTGAACACCAGTTCGCTGCCGGGGATATCGTGGAAGAACGCCTTGAACAGCGGGCGCACGATGATTTTCGCGAACACCGTGCCGGCCGGGCCGATGAAGTTCCGGCGCTGGCCGGCGTGGGCCACTTCGTCCACGGTGATCTCGCGCAGCAGGGCCCGTATGCGGTCGCGGGCTTCCGGCTCGTCGCCGAAGTATTCGTCCAACAGGCCGTCGAGGTGGCGGTAGAACACAATGCCCATCAGCTCGGTGACGAAGGCGGGCGCATCCATCATCCAGCCGGGGAAATAGGGGAACATGCGATAGATAGTTTGCATGACGGGGCCGAGCGGCTGCCACACCACGTCTTCCAGCTGCATGGTGCGGAACATCTCGTGGAACAGCCGCACATGGCAGAACTCTTCCGCGAGGTGATAGCGGCCGATACGGTCCTCGAGATTGCGCGCCTGGGCGATCGGCGGCGTCGCGTCCCAGGCGCCGGTGATGCCGACCCACTCATGGCGTGCGAATTTATAGACGCAAGTCAGCAGCAGCGTGCGCTTATCCAGGGTCTTGGGATCGTCCTTGAGATCGACGTAATTGCGGTAGAACGCCTGCGGATCAGGCAGCGGCTTCTTCGAGCGCACCGGATTGTCCTGAAACCATTTGAGGGTGGCGCGCTTGTTCACCAAGTCCTTGTCGGCCTCGATGATCTCGCCGGAGTGTTTGGTGGAGAACGCGAAATAGGTTTCGAAATTCTCGGCCCGTTCCTGGGCAGTCCCCACGGCGAAAATCGAACGGTAAGCGGCGCGCGTCATGGGATCCCCCCGGTTGAACTGACGGCGCGGATGCTGTTGCTCCCTACCCGGCCGTGAAACCTACCTTAGGGCGGTTGGCCAGGGGCTCATACAGAAAATCCCCACATATGGGTGAAATCGGACGCGAATTCACACCTTCACCGACAGATGTCCAGATTTCATGTTCTCCGCAAAGTCAGATCGAAAATCGAACCCGCCCCCTCGGTGCTTTCGAAGGTCAGCACCGCACCCATGGCTTCGGCGAGCCGCTTGGATAGCGCAAGGCCGATGCCCGCGCCCGGCACCGACGACTTATCCTGGTTGAGCCGGTTGAAGGATTGGAACACTTGCTCTTTGTACGAGGCCGGGATGCCGATGCCGGTGTCGATGAAACGCACCGTCATGTCCTTGAGCGAGGTTCCACCCAGCATGATCTCAACCTTACCGCCGGGCTTGTTGTACTTAATCGCGTTGGAGCCGAGGTTGATGAAAATCTGCGTCAGGCGCGTGGGGTCGGCCAGCACCTGCATGGAGTCGAACTCACCCGGGTTCAACGCGAGGATGATCCCCGCTTCACGCGCCAGCGGTTCCAGGATCGTGCGCGCTTTATGCAAGCAGAGCGCAACGTCGGTGGGTTCGACGCGGATATCGGAACGCCCGGACTCCGCCATGGACAAGTCCAACAGACGATCGATGAGATCGAGCAGCAGCCCGCCGCTGCTGCGAATACTGCGCACATATTCAACTTGCCGCGCGTTCAGGCCCTCGCCATGTACGCCTTCCAGCAGTTGTGAAAAGCCGAGGATCGAGTTCAGGGGCGACCGCAGCTCGTGACTCATGCCGGCCAAAAACACCGTTTTGGCGCGGTTGGCGGCTTCGGCCTCGAAAATCGCGCTGAGCAATTGCTTTTCGCTGCCTTTGCGCCGTTCAATTTCCCGCCCAAGCTGCGCGTTACTGTCGGTCAGCGCTCGCGTGCGCTCCTCCACACGTCGTTCCAGCGACGCGGTCAACTCCTGGAATTGTTTTTCAATGGCCTTGCGGTCCTCGATCTCACGCTCCAGCGCTACGTTCTTCGCGTGAAGGTCTTGCGTGCTCGGGATCTTCAGTGCCTTGGGGATCAAAGACCACAGGGCAATGGCCGTGACCGTGGACACGAGCGCCGTCACAACCTTGGCCGCAGCTTCGAGGCCGTACTGCGGCGACCACAAGGTCCAGATCGAGATGAGATGGGTGATGCCGCACCATAAGATGAAGGCGACGAACATGTAGAATACCCAGCCCATCGGCAAATTTTTGCGCCGCCGCGCGAAGGTCAAAAGCGCCACCGGGATCGAGAAGTACGCCAGCGCGATGAAGAGATCAGCGGCCACGTGGGTCCATAGGATGTCCGGGCGCGCGAGCAGGCACATGCCGTGCGGCATGAGGCCGGTGCTGTCGAAGAAATTGAAGAAGGAGGCCAGCATGGAAACCTCACCACGGATCGGCGAACCAACGGCACAGGCCTGCAAAACGGGCGTTTTTCAAGAAACGCAACCAGAAGAGTATCACCCTGGAAGTTATGCGCGAGTCGAAACTTTTGTAACGCGAGTCACCTTGGGGTGAGCCCACAAAAGCGAGGTTTGAGGTTAGAGGACGCCCTTGTCCTTGGCGGCTTTCACGCCCTCGATCACCTGATCGGCCTGGGCGTCGCTCATGCTGGCGAAGATCGGCAGGCAGAGCTGCCGTCCGCAGGCGACCTCCGATTGCGTGAGATTGCCGGGGTCGAGATGCTTCAACACCTCGTTCTTATGCAGCGGCACTTCGTAGACCTCGCCGCTGCAATGGACGCCGCGCTCCTCGCGCAGCCACTTCTTCGCGGCGGCGCGGTCGACGCCTTCCGGCAACATGACCACGTATTTGTAGTAGTTGGACACACAGCCTTTCGGCAGCGCCACGGGGCGCAGCAGATGGCCGCCGCCGAAGGCCGCGTCGTAACGCGCGCCGATACGCTGGCGGTTTTTGATCATGGTGGGAAGGTTGTGCAGATGGCGCAGGCCGATCACCGCGTGCGGCTCCGACATGCGCCAGTTATAGCCCATGCGGATATGCGTGTTCTGCAGGAAGCTGGCTTTGCCTTGATCGCGGTAAATCTTCGCTTCACTGGCCAGCGTGTCATCGTCAGTGACGATCACGCCGCCTTCGGCGCTGGTCATCACCTTCGTGGGATAAAAGCTGAAAGACCCCGCGAGGCCGAACGTGCCCGCATGTTTGCCGTCCAGCGTCGAGCCTTGCGCGTGGGCTGCGTCTTCCATCAGCCAAATACCCTTCTTCCTGGCGAAGGCGGCGATGGCGGGCATCTCGGCGGTAACGAGGCCCGCGATATGCACGATCATGATGCCGACGGTCTTGGGCGTCAGACGGCGTTCGATCTCGGCGAGGCTGGTGGACAGTGTCGCCACGTCCGTATCCATCAGCACCGGCGTACCGCCGGCGGACATCACCGCCGCCGCCGTGGCGAAGAAGGTATTGGCGGGCACCAGCACGTCCTTGCCCGCGACGTTCATGGCCCGCAGCATGATTTCCAAGGACGCTGTACCGCTATTGACGGTGATGGCGTGTTTCACGCCCATGCCGCGCGCGATTTCGCCTTCGAACTCCTCGCCGAAGGGGCCCAGAGTCAGGCGGCCGCTTTCCAGCACCTGCTTGATGCGCGCGGCGATCCATTCCCGGTCTTCGGCGGAAAAGTCGATGCGGGTCGGCGGAACGGCGGGGAAAGAGGACATAGGAACCTTGGATATGCGATGACGATGTGGCCCCGACCATACTGTTCCCCTTTGGCGGATCAAGTGGAGGTTCCTTGAACGCGTCGCGGCTGTGGCGTATTGATCACACCTGATTTCAGGGGTTCACCATGGACGCTGCGGTAAAGGGCGAGACGCCGTCGGGCAAAGGCGCCGCCGATGAGAACTTTCCCGTCGGCTCCTGGCTGATTCCGCGTGCGCTGCGCCCGCACGTTGCCTCCTACTATGCCTTCGCCCGCGCCATCGACGACATCGCCGATAATCCGGACTTGGCTGCTGACGACAAGGTTATGCGGCTGGAGGGTTTCGCCGCGGCGCTCAACGGCCAAAACAGCGATCCCGTCTATGCCAAGGCTCACGCTTTGCGGCGCACACTCGACGCCACCGGCATTTCCGCGCGCCACGGCCTCGACCTGATTTCCGCGTTCAAACAAGACGCCGTGAAGCCGCGCTACGAAACCTGGGACGAACTGATTGACTACTGCCTGCGCTCCGCCGCGCCTGTCGGGCGTTTCCTGTGCGACCTCCACGGCGAGGACACGGCGCTGTATCCCCTGTCGGATGCGCTCTGCAACGCTCTGCAGGTTATCAATCACCTGCAGGACTGCGCCAAGGACTACGCCGCCATGGACCGCGTTTATCTGCCGCAGGAATGGATGCGCGCCGAAGGTGCCACGGTTGAAGATCTGAAAAACACGTCCGCCACCGGCGGTCTGCGCCGCGTGCTCGACCGCTGCGTGACCGGCACCGAAGCCCTGTTGGCCGATGCACGCAAGCTGCCGCGCGCCATGAATCACCGCAGCCTCGCTGCCGAAACCGCCGTCATCGTTTCCATCGCCGACACGCTCACGGCGCGCCTGAGCCGCCAAGACCCCTTGGCCATGCGCGTGGCGCTCGGGCCCGTGGGCGCCGCCAGCGCCGCCGCGCGCGGCCTCTTGCGTCTTTGGTATGCATGATTGCCCTGGCTGCATTCTTCGGCTTTGCGGCCTGGGTGTATCTGATCTTTTTCCACCGCGACTTCTGGCGCGCCGATCAACGTTTGCCGCGCGGCTTCACACTCCCGTCCACATGGCCCAGCGTCGTCGCCGTGGTGCCTGCGCGCAATGAAGCCGAGACCATCGGCGCGGTGGTCGCGGCGCTCGTAAATCAAAACTACGCCGGCGCCTTCCGCGTCGTGGTGGTAGATGACGCCAGCGCCGACGGCACGGCGAATCTCGCGCGCACCGCTGCAAGCACATCCACGCGTCTCGACGTCATCGCCGCGCCGCCCCTTGTCTCGGGCTGGACCGGCAAGCTCTGGGCCTTGAACACGGGCCTCACGCACGCCACACAAAACGACGGTCCTGAATTCTTCTGGCTCACGGATGCCGACATTGTGCATCCGCCGGAAACGCTCAGCCGCCTTGTCGCCAAAGCCGCCACCGACGGGCGCGACCTCGTCTCACTGATGGTGCGCCTGCGCTGCGAAAGTTTTTGGGAGCGCCGCCTGATCCCGGCCTTCATCTTTTTCTTCCAGATGCTCTATCCCTTCCCCGCCGCCAACGACGACCGCGCAAAGACGGCGGCGGCGGCGGGCGGCTGCGTGCTGGTGCGCCGTACAGCCTTGGAAAAAGGCGGCGGGCTCGACGCCTTTAAGGGCAACATCATCGACGACTGTGCCCTGGCCGCGGCCGTGAAGGGCGCGGGCGGAAAATTGTGGGTAGGCCTTGCCGACGCCAGCCATTCCTTACGCCGTTGCGAGACCCTGGAGCCCCTGTGGGATATGGTGCGGCGCACCGCCTTTACGCAGCTAAATCATTCTTTTGTCATGCTTTTCCTAACTCTTTTGGGGCTGTTTCTGGCCTTCCTGGCCCCGCCCCTGGCCGTCCTGACCGCCCCCTGGCACGGCGACGGTTTTGCAGCCCTTGCGGGTTTATGGACCTGGGGCGGCATGGCTTACGCCTACGCTCCCACCTTGCGGGACTATGGCCGAAGCCCTTGGGAAGGCTTGCTATTGCCCCTGGCGGCCCTGCTGTACGCGGGCATGACTTTCGATTCAGGTGTGGCCCATTGGCGACAGCGCGGGGGACATTGGAAGGGTCGAAACTATAACCCTTCATCCTCTGCCGGGAATCTGTCAGAATCCCCTTAGGAAACAAGTCATTGTGGGGAAGTTCCACCTGCCGGAGGGGAGCGGACGGCAGCGGGGAGCGTCACAAATTTTCAGTCGCGTCCTGAGCCTGGGGACATTAAAAGCCCCCGTTCTGCTGCGGCTGCAAAAGAGCCGGTTCAACGGCCCGCACTACGGAAGGCATACACCTTGGCACATCACGCAACACCGCTGCTGGACACCGTTGAGTCCGTCGACAAGTTGCGCGCCCTGGCGCCGCAGCAACTGAAGCAGGTTGCCGACGAACTGCGGGCAGAGACCATCGATGCCGCCTCCGTGACGGGCGGCCATTTTGGCGCCGGCCTTGGCGTTGTCGAACTGACGGTGGCCCTGCACTACGTTTTCAATACGCCCGCCGACCGTCTGATCTGGGACGTGAGCCATCAGGCGTACCCGCATAAGATTTTGACCGGCCGCCGCAAAGGCATGCGCGGCATCCGCAAGAAGGGCGGACTTTACGGCTTCACCCTGCGCGCCGAGAGCGAATTCGATCCTTTCGGCACCGCCCACAGCTCGACCTCGATTTCGGCGGCTTTGGGTATGGCGGTCGCGCGCGACCATAAGGGCGGCGACAACCACGTTGTGGCTGTGATCGGCGACGGCGCCATGAGCGCGGGCATGGCGTACGAGGCGCTGAACAACGTCGGCGCGCTCAATAGCCGCATGACCGTGATCCTCAACGATAACGGCATGTCCATCGCGCCCTCCGTCGGCGCCCTGACGGACTATCTGCGCGACTTGCTGAAAGCGCGCCCGATGCTGACCGCGCAGGAAATCCAAGCTTGCATGAGCCGGAAAAACGACAAGCTGAAGGCCAACGCCACGCTGTTCGATCAACTGGGCTGCACCTACATCGGCCCCATCGACGGCCATAACGTCGAACACTTGGTATCCGTACTGAGCACGATCCGCAACGCGGAACGCGCCGGACCGGTGGTGCTGCACGTCATCACCGAGAAAGGCAAAGGCCACCCCTTCACCGCGCCCAACGTCGAGAAGTATCACGCGCTGGACCGCTTCGACCCGGTGACCAAGGAAATCTTCAAGGCCACGGCGAACGCCCCGACCTTCACGAAGGTTTTCGCGCAAACGCTGATCGAAGAAGCCGAACACGATAACGACATTATCGCCATCACGGCCGCCATGCCCTCGGGTACGGGCCTCGACCTGTTCCAGAAGAAATTTCCCGAACGCACCTATGACGTCGGCATCGCCGAACAGCATGCGGTGACGTTTGCCGCGGGCCTTGCCACTGAGGGTCTGAAACCCGTGTGCGCCATCTATTCCTGCTTCCTGCAGCGCGCTTATGACCAGGTCGTGCACGATGTAGCCCTGCAGCACCTGCCGGTGCGCTTCGCCATCGACCGCGCCGGCCTGGTGGGCAACGACGGCCCGACGCACGCCGGCAGCTACGACCTCGCATACCTCACCTGCCTGCCCGATTTCGTGGTGATGGCCGCGTCCGACGAAGCGGAACTTAAGCACATGATCGCGACCTCGCTCAGCATCGGTGATCGCCCCTCGGCTTTCAGATTCCCGCGCGGCGAAGGCACCGGCATCGCCCTGCCCGCGCGCGGACAAGTACTGCCCATCGGCAAGGGCCGCGTTTTGCGCGCGGGCAGCAGCATCGCCCTCCTGTCGCTCGGCGGACGCCTGATCGAATGTCTGCAAGCGGCGGACGAACTTTCCATGCGCGGCCTGTCGGTGACTGTGGCCGACGCGCGGTTCGCCAAACCGCTGGACGAAGAGCTCATCACCCAGCTCGCGCGGAATCATGAGGTGCTTCTGACCATCGAGGAAGGTTCCGTGGGCGGCTTCGGCGCGCACGTGCTGACTTACCTCGCGCAAAGCGGCGAGCTGGACGCGGGCCTCAAGATGCGCACCATGACCCTGCCCGACCGTTTCGTCGATCACGGCAAGCCCGCCGAGCAGTACGAAGACGCGGGCCTTCAGGCGCGGCACATCGTGGAAATGGCCGTGAACGCCCTCGGCAAAACCAAGCTCATCCGGGAAGTGGCGGCGCGCGCGCGCTGACCCTTAAAAGCGGCCCACGCACATGGCGCAAACCAACACCGCTGTAGCCGCACCCGCGCCTTCGGACCTCAGCTTCATTCGCGCCAAGGTGCAGGCCGCCGGTTCGTCGTTCTATTGGGCCATGCGCTTTCTGCCCGTGCACAAGCGCGAAGCCCTGTTCGCCATCTATGCCTTTTGCCGCGAGGTCGACGACATCGCAGACGGCGAGCTGTCGCGCGAGGACAAGATCGTTGCGCTCGACCGCTGGCGGCGCAAGATCGAAGACCTTTATGCCGGCAAACCCGGCGACGAGATCACCCGCGCCCTGCATCCGGCCGTGATCGCCTTCAAGCTGCGCAAGAAAGACTTCATCGCCGTCATCGAAGGCATGGAGATGGACGCGCGCGGGCCCGTCGTCGCGCCGCCGCTGGAAGAACTCGACCTCTACTGCGACCGCGTCGCCTCCGCCGTCGGCCGTCTGTGCATCCACGCCTTCGGCGAACCCACGCCCGCCGGCGAGCGCGTGGCCGACCGCCTGGGCCGGGCCCTGCAGCTCACCAACATTCTGCGCGACGTGGAAGAAGACGCCGCCATCGGGCGCCTTTATCTGCCCGCCGAATATCTCGCCGAAGCCGGCATCGCCGTGACGTCACCCACCGGCGTGGCGCGCCATGCCAACCTCACGCATGTCATCGCCGCCGTGGGCGCGTTGGCGGAGACGGCCTTTGCCGACTCACACGCCGCCATGGCCTTGTGCGACAAGGACGCCGTGCGGCCCGCCGTGATTATGATGCGCGTTTATCGCCAGCATCTCGACCGCATCCGCGACAGCGGCTGGAATCTTGTGCCGCCGCTGCGCGGCTTCGCGCGCTTCAAGGCCAGCGCCGCCAAGCTGTGGACGGCCGTGCACACCGGCTTATTTTGAAACACCATATCCACATTATCGGTGCGGGCCTCGCGGGCCTTGCAACGGCTGTGCGTCTGCGTGCGTTCGGCGACGCCGTCACGGTCTACGAAGCCGCGCCCCGCGCGGGCGGACGCTGCAGGTCTTATCACGATCCGCATCTCGACTGCGTCATCGACAACGGCAACCACCTGCTGATGAGCGGCAACACCGCCGCCATGGCGTACCTTGATGAGATCGGGGCGCTCGACACACTCGCCGGACCCCGTGAAGCGGCGTTTCCGTTTGTCGATGCCGTCAGCAAAGCGCGCTGGACGGTACATCCCGGCAAAGGAATGATTCCCTGGTGGATCTTCGACAGCACGCGCCGCGTGCCTGATACCCATGTGAGCGACTACTTCTCCGCCGCGAGGCTTCTGATGGCGCGCGCACGCGACACCGTGGCCGATTGCGTCGGCACATCGGGTCCGCTGTACCGCAATTTCTGGGAACCCTTGACGGTGGGCGCCATCAATACCGCGCCCGCGCGCGCGGCGGCGGCGCTGATGCGCCCGGTGCTGATGGAAACCTTCCTGCGCGGCGGAGCTGCCTGCCGCCCGCTGATCGCCCGCCACGGTCTCGGCGCCGCTCTCGTGGACCCCGCTTTGGCGACACTCGAAAGGGCGGGCGTCACCGTGCGCTACGGAACACGCGTGAAGACCATCGGCTTTGCGAACAATGCCGTTACCGCGCTGGATGTTGACGGCACGGAGGTTGCGCTGTCGCCTCAGGATACGGTCGTCATGGCCGTCCCGCCCTGGGTCGCCGAAACCCTGGTGACCGACCTCAAGGTGCCCCCCGCCGGGGAGCCCATCGTGAACGTCCATTACCGCCTGCCTGCTCCTGCCGTGCCCCCGGGGGGTGTCCGCATCGTGGGGGTCATCGGCGGCCTGTCGCAGTGGGTCTTCGCTCATGGCGGCCTCGCCTCCGTCACCATCAGCGCCGCCGCCGGCTGCGTCGATCAGCCCGCCGAGGACATTGCCCGCACCTGCTGGCACGAGGTCGCCCTGGCCCTGGAGCTGGGGGACGCGCCGGAGCCTCCCAGCCGGGTGGTGAAGGAGCGCCGGGCCACCTTCGCGCAAACCCCGGAAACCCTTGCTTTACGGCCCTCCGCCGAGACCCGCTGGGCGAACCTCTTGCTTGCCGGCGACTGGACGGCTACAGGTTTGCCCGCCACCATCGAGGGCGCGCTGCGCTCCGGATTTCGGGCGGCAAGCCTCGCGTCTCAACGTCAAAGACACTGAGCCCAGAGACACTGACAATGAACGTCGACGTCCCCTCCTCTGTCCTGCTCGACCGCGTGATCGCGGAAGCGTCCGGCGCGCTGAAACAGCGCCGCCGGCCCGACGGACATTGGGTGTTCGACCTGGAAGCCGACGCGACCATCCCC
>JAIEMI010000253.1 GCA_019752235.1 Rhodospirillaceae bacterium | reverse complement strand
TGGCGGTGCTGACGATGGTGTACGCGATCAGGTGCGGCAGGTGCGACGTGATGGCAAGCACCATGTCGTGATGTCCGGGCTGCATAGTGGCGACATTGGCCCCAATCTTGCGCCAAAGGTCGGCGACCTTCGCGGTGGCCTTGGGCGACGTGCGCGGCAGCGGCGTCAGGATCGTCCAGCGTTGTTCGAACAGTTCCGCGAAACCGGCTTCAGGGCCTGAATGCTCCGTCCCGGCGATGGGGTGCCCAGGCACAAAATGCACGCCCTTGGGGATATGCGGCGCGACGGCGTCGACCACCGCCTGCTTGACCGAACCGACATCGGTGACGATGGCGCCCGGCTTCAAATGCGCGGCGATGGCTTTGGCGATGGCGGCATTGGTGCCAACGGGCGTCGCGATGACCACAAGATCGGCGCCCGCCACCGCGTCGGTGTAACTCTTGGTGACTTCATCGACAATGCCGAGATCCAGCGCGGTCTTGCGGGTTTTCGGGCGGCGCGCGCAGGCAATCATGGACCGTGCGAGGCCGCCGCGGCGCATGGCCAAGGCCATGGACGCGCCGATCAGGCCGATGCCGATGAAGGCTACACGATCGAACAGCACCTTTTGCTTTTTCGCAGCCACTTTTTTCTTGGCTTTCTTCTTAGCCATGACGGCTCTCCATGAATGCGGCGAGCGCGTCGAGAACCGCGGTCATCTCTTCTTCGTTGCCGATGGTAATACGCAGGTGATTGGGCAGGCCGTAACCGTCGACCCGGCGCACGATCAGGCCCTTGGTCTGCAAGAACGCGTCGGCCTCGGCGGCGGTGCGTCCCTTGGTGGTCGGGAATTCCGGCAGGATGAAGTTGCCGGCGCTGTCGGCCACCTGAAGGCCGAGACCGCGCAACCGCTGCAAGGCGATCTGTTTCCACTTGATGTTATGGGCTTTGGCCTTGGCAATGTGAGCCTGGTCGCGCACGGCGGCGACACCGGCGGCTTGTGCGGCCTTAGTGACGTTGAAGGGCGCGCGCAAGCGTTCCATGGCGCCGATGATCGCTGCGGGGCCGTAAGCCCAACCGAGGCGCAAGGCGGCAAGGCCGTAAATCTTGGAGAAGGTGCGCGTGGCCACCGTATTGGGCGTGGTGCGCGCCAGCATGAAACCGCCGTCGTAATCGGGCGCTTCGACAAACTCGGCGTAAGCGCCGTCCAGCACCAGCACGATATCCTCGCGCAGGCCGTCGCGCAGACGCACGATGTCCGCCGCCGGAACACATGTGCCCGTGGGATTGTTGGGATTGGCCAGAAACACCAGCTTGGTATTGGGCGTCACGGCCGCCAGGATCGTATCCACGTCCGCCGTGAGGTTCTTTTCCTTCACGGCGACGGGGATCGCGCCGACGCTACGGGCGTAAATGGCAAAAATCGCAAAAGCATGTTCGGTGTGGATGACCTCGTCGCCCGGACCGGCATAGGCCCGGCACAGCAACGCGAACATCTCGTCGGAGCCGCAGCCGCAAATAATGCGGGCCACGTCCAATCCGTGGACCTCGGCAATGGCGGTGCGCAGCTCGTGGGAGTCACCCAGCGGATAGCGGTAAAGGGTCTCGGCGAGCGGACCATAGGCGGCCATGGCGTGGGGGCTGGCCCCGAGCGCGGCCTCGTTGGAGGACAGCTTGATGACCCGGGCAGTCCCCTTGATGGAGGACTTGCCCGCTTCATACAGCGGTATGCTCATGACCCCTGGCCGGGGTTGCGGCAGCGCCATGGTCGCGCCCTATCGGTTTGCTTCACCCGCCAACGGCAAAACGCCGTCAAACGGGCCCGAGTCATAGTGGCCCGGGGGCCCAAAATCAAAGAAAACATTGACATAGCGGCGCGTCGGAGGTGTTTTGGCGGTGCGTGCGGCCGGGTATAAAGCCGCCCTGATCGGGGCCTTAAAACCGCCGCAACGAAAGGACAATTTCCGCTTATGCCGCCCGATCTCGCTGCTCAGCCGGCGCCCCCCCCTGCTTCCGGGCCGCCGCTTCAAGACCTGAGATGGACGCTGGAGAGCCCCTTGGTTCTGCAGTCGGGCGAGACATTGTCCCCCGTGACCATGGCCTATCAGACCTACGGCGCCCTGAACGCGGCGCGGTCCAACGCCGTGCTGGTGACTCACGCTCTGACCGGCGACCAGTACGTTGCCAGCACCAGTCCCATCACCGGCAAACGCGGCTGGTGGGAAGACCTCGTGGGCCCGGGCAGGATCATCGACACCAATCGCTTCTTCGTGATCTGCGCCAATGTGCTGGGCGGCTGTATCGGCTCGACAGGGCCGAAGGAAATCAACCCGGCCACGGGCCGCCCCTGGGGCCTGCGCTTTCCGGTGATCACCATCCGCGACATGGTCGCCGCCCAAGTCAGGCTGGTCGACCATCTGGGTATCGACAAATTGTTCTGCGTCATCGGCGGCTCCATGGGCGCCATGCAGGTGCTGGAATGGGCGACGCGCTATCCGCAGCGCGTGTTCTCCGCCGTGCCGATCGCGGGTTCCTATCGCCATTCCGCGCAGAACATCGCGTTCCACGAAGTCGGGCGTCAGGCGATCATGGCCGACCCGGATTGGTGTCATGGCAATTACCTGGAAGAAAACAAAGTCCCCAAGCGCGGCCTCGCCGTCGCGCGCATGGCGGCGCACATCACCTATCTGTCGGAAGTCGCTCTGCACCGCAAATTTGGGCGCCGCCTGCAGGACCGCCAGGCGCTGACCTACGGCTTCGATGCCGATTTCCAGGTGGAAAGCTATCTGCGTCATCAGGGCTATACGTTTGTCGACCGCTTCGACGCCAATTCCTATCTCTACATCACCCGCGCCATGGACTACTTCGATCTGGCGCAGGAGAACGGCGGAATCCTGGCCAATGCTTTCAAGGGCACGCCGGTCCGCTATTGCCTGATCTCGTTCTCCTCCGACTGGCTGTTTCCCACCGAAGAAAGCCGCGCCATCGTGCGCGCCCTGAACGCCGTGGCCGCCAACGTCAGTTTCGTAGAAGTGGAATCCGACAAAGGCCACGACGCCTTCTTGTTGGACGAACCTGAGTTTCACCAGACTTTACAGGGCTTCATCGACGGTTCCGCCGAGGCGCTTGGCCTCGGTGCGCGGGCGGCAAAGCCATGAATATGCAAGGCCCCAATATCACCGCGAACGCCGCGCCGCGCATCCGCGTCGATCTGCAGCAAGTCGCGGATCTGGTGCCCGCCGGCAGCCGCGTGCTGGACGTCGGCTGCGGCGACGGCACGCTGCTGGCGTACCTCACGCGCTTCAAGCAAGTCGATGGACGGGGGCTGGAGTTGTCCATGGCCAAGGTCCGCGCAGCCGTGGCGCAGGGCCTGCCGGTGATTCAAGGCAACCTGGAAACCGACCTGAAGGATTATCCCACCGGCGCTTTCGACTACGTGATCCTGAGCCAGACTCTGCAGGCCACCACCCATCCGCGTGCGGTGATGGAAGAACTGCTGCGCGTGGGACGCCGCGCCATCGTCTCCTTCCCCAACTTCGGCCACTGGCGCGTGCGCTTGTCGGTGATGTTCGGCGGCCGCATGCCGGTAACGCCGATGTTGTCAGATGCGTGGTTCGAGACACCCAATATCCATCTGTGCACGGTGCTGGATTTCATCGACCTGTGCCGCCTCATGCATGTGCAGATCGAAATGGGCTTCGCGTTGGACGCCATGGGCCAGCGTCTGGGCTTCGCCGCCACCGCCAAACGCGCGAACCTGTTCAGCGAACAAGCGCTGTTCGTGTTGACGCGTCCCTAGTCCCGAAACCGCGACGCAGCTCCCGCGACACCGTTGCCCGCCGGCTTACCGAGAACCTTGGCGGCCTGCGCACGCGCCGCAATGCCGTCAAAGGGCACGGCGTAAATCTGTTTCTCGGCTTCGACGATCACCACCCCCGCGAATGTGGGAAACCAGCGCGCACCGAGGTTTTCCAGCGGCGTCGCCCACGTGCCGAACAGCCGCCACCAGACCGGCGGCACGAACAGCGCCGTGGTGTTTTGCGATGGCACGAACATGTTGTCGCGGAGCATGCGCGTGACTTGGCTCATGGAATAAGGGCTGCCTTGGGCGAAGGGCGACGTCTCGGCCCGCGACCACAGGCCGCGGCGGTTGGTGACCACCACCATCAGCCGCCCGCCGTCGGCCAGCACGCGCCAGCACTCGCGCATAAAGGGCCGTAAATGCGCGCTGCCTTCCAGACAGTGGACCAGCAGCAGCCGGTCGATGGACCGGTCGGGGAACGGCAGCGCCTCCTCATCGGCCAGAAGCGCGAGATTGGCCGCGCCATCGGGCCAGCGCATGACACCCTGCCCCGCGGGCATGGCCGCCAGGACGCGCTCGGCTTCGTTTTGGAATAGCCCCAAGTACGGGGTGGCAAAACCCATGCCCACGACCCGGCGGCCGTCGAGGGCAGGCCAAAGCGCGCGAATCCGCCGGGCAACGAGGCGGCGGACCAGCCGGCCCAGGGGGCGCGCGTAGAACTCCCGCAAATCGATGATGTCCGTCCACATGAAAGGGTCATACCACAGGGTGCAAGCCGGGCCCACCGACGCGCCGCTTTTGCAAGCGAGCCCATACCATAACCCTTTGATCTATAGAGTTTTTGAGCTTGCCTCGCCGCGGCGAATCATCGAAACTCGCGCCGGTGGCGGATACGTTACTGCGTGCGCCTTTTGCGGGGATCAGGTACCCTCCGAAAAGCGCTGCGATTGGGGATTTGGCGTCACCGGTTTAGGCCGTGATGCCCGCGCTTTGGGGACTTCCGCGAATGTTCAAACGGGCGGGCTTGGCTTTAGGCTTTACGCTGATTGAAATGGCCATCGTGCTGGTGGTCATAGGCTTGGTCGTTGGCGGCGGGGTCGCGGCCGTTGGACCGGCTCTGCAAAACAGCCGCATTGCGGAATCTAGTCAGAAACTGGATCGCATCGAACAAGCCCTCATCCTGCATGTCATTCGATATGGCTGCTTGCCCTGCCCCGCGACACCGGGCACGGCTTCCACGGGCACCGCCGCAGGCCAAGCTGTTGCGGCCGGCACGCCCTATACGTCGGGCTGTCAGGTTGGGGTCTGCACAAACACGCAAGGGGTCGTGCCCTGGATCAATCTGGCGATTTCAGAAAGCGACGCCACCGATGGCTTCGGCACGCGTATTTCTTACGCGATCGCCACGTCGGGACTTTTGCAGCAGACCAACGGCATGACGCGCACGTTGCCTTCTAGCTATCCTGTTGGCGACCTTGTTGTGAACAATGCGTCGGCCGTCGAAGTGACCGGCGGAGCCGGTAACCGGGCCGCGTATGTATTGATTAGCCACGGGCCGAACCGCGCTTATGGTTTTCTCGCGCAGGTCGGCGGCACCGCGATTACGGACCCCTTCAGCTCCGTGCCTGAACTCGCCAACAGCGACGGCACACCCTTCGTTCAGGACGACTTCAACGCCAACCAAGGCGTCGCCTACTTCGACGATCTGGTACGATGGAGAGGGGCGGCGTTAATCATTCAGCTTTGCGGCATGAATGCGTGCGGAAACCCTGCTTAACATGCTGACCATAACTTATTTGGAACCCTCTGATGTTGACCCTAAGGAATGATCTGCAATGGCAATAAGTAGGAAAATCGCCGGAATTGCTTATGCGTTGGCGGGGGTCGCGGCTCCAGCTTTTGCGCAAAACGGGGATATCGCTCCCGAATCACAATGTCTGCGTTTCCTGCAAAGTTACGAACGCAGCATGCGTATTCCGCAGGGGCTTTTGACGGCGATCTCCTATGTCGAGTCCGGTCGGCGCTTCGGTGCGAACAACCAGGTAATTGCGTGGCCGTGGACCATTAACGTCAACGGCCAGGGTCGTTTTTTTGAAACCAAGGAAGAAGCTGTCGCCGAAACACGGAAACTTTTAGACCAAGGACAGCGTTCCATCGACGTCGGGTGCATGCAGGTTAACCTGCGCTATCATCCAAACGCTTTTCGGACGATTGAAGACGCCTTCGAGCCCGCCACCAACATCGCTTATGGCGCGCAGTTCCTAAATTCCCTCCATGATCTGCAGGGCTCCTGGACCAAGGCTATTGAGCGATACCATTCGTCAGACGATGGACGCCGCGAAGAATACCGCGAAAAAGTACTGGCGTTCTGGAACAACGACGCCCGCAATATGGTGATGAACGCAGTATTGGCCGAAAACACCGACACTCCCTATCATCGTGCGGTGCGGGACTATGCGGCCGGGCAATTCAACGATGCCCTGGACAAATACCAGGCCATCGTAGATGCGAATCCTAAGGACCGTATTGGGTTGCTCGGTGTCGCAATGACCTATGAGCAATTGGGCCGTGTCGCAGAATCCAATGAGGCTTATGCGCGCTATCTGGTGCTTGAGCCCGAAAGCCACAGCGTGCTCACGCACCTCATCCAGAAAGCAAAAGCGCAGCCAGCCAGTCAAGCGCGGGCCGATCTGGATGCGTTGGCGAGAGCCGGCATCAACAATGCCGAACTCATGGCCACGCTCGCGGAACTCGCCAGTGCGGCCGGCGACGATGATGCGGCCTTCACCTATGCCGCGAGCGCCATCCAGCTGGAGCCATCTGTTTCGATGCATTACCTGAATGCTGGGGTCTTAGCGGACCGTCTTAAACGGCCCGCGGCGGCGGTAGCCTACTACGAACAATTTCTGACACTTTTCGAATTGAGGCCCGCGATAGTGGACACCTCCATTAGCGGCGTTCGCGACCGCGTACGTTATTTGCGCTCGTCGATGAAAAGTGGCTGATTAAGTTTCCAAAGCAGCATCAAAAACAACGGGGCGGAGCGCAACCATGGAAATCACTGAACTGTTGGCCTTTGCACAGCAGAATAAGGCATCCGACCTTCATTTGATCGGCGGGAAGGAGCCAATGGCGCGCATCGACGGTGGCTTACGGCCCATCAAAACCGGCGACCTGAGCGCAGACACCGTAAAAAACATGATCTATTCGATCATGACGGAGGAACAGCGCTCCGAATACGAAGCCGAGAAAGAAATCGACTTCGCCATCGCTTTCGGCGCGGAATCGCGCTTTCGCGTTAACGCCTACAACACGGTCAGCGGCCCGGCGGCAGCCTTTCGCGAAATTCCCACAAAAATACCGAATCTCGAACAATTGAACGCACCGCCGATATTCAAGCAATTCGCTGAGATTGAGCGCGGATTAGTGCTCGTCACGGGACCGACGGGCTCGGGCAAGTCCACAACCCTCGCGGCCATGATCAATCACATGAACGAAACCTCGGACATGCACATCCTCACCGTCGAAGACCCGGTCGAGTTCGTGCATCCGAAAAAGCGCGCACTCATCAACCACCGTGAAGTGGGACGCCATACCAAGTCATTTTCGCGCGCGCTGAAAAGCGCTTTGCGTGAGGATCCCGATGTCATTCTCGTCGGCGAAATGCGCGACCATGAAACCATTTCGTTAGCCCTGACGGCGGCCGAAACCGGCCACCTAGTCATGGGCACTCTGCACACCAGTTCCGCCGCCAAGACCGTTGACCGCATCATCGATGTGTTCCCTGCCGGCGATAAAGAAATGGTACGCTCAATGATCGCCGGCTCGTTGCAAGCCGTGATCAGCCAAGTCCTGTTGAAGAAAAAAGGCGGCGGCCGCGTCGCCGCCCACGAAATTCTGACCGGCACATCCGCGGTCCGGAATCTGATCCGCGAGAATAAAGTGCCGCAGATCTATTCTATGATTCAGGTGGGTCAGCGTTACGGCATGCAGACAATGGATGATTCGATAAAAAGGTCCGTGGAAGCCGGGCTTGTGGATTCCGCTGTAGCCGCTGAAATGCTCAGTTCCTTGAGCGATGACGGCAAGGCTCCCAATGTTCAGCCCGCAGGCGGCGGATCGTCTTCACCGCAGACGCAACCGCAACCCGCGGCGGCTCCGGACGCACAGCGGAAGTCGCGCTCTCTTTTTTAAGTTCCTCACATCGTATCGGCCGGCCGGCCTCAGGAGTATGAACCATGGTTGATTCCGAATTTCAGGGCTGGTTGCGCGAACTGGCCGGCCCCGGCGGCTCGGATTTATACGTCACGGTCCATTCAGCCCCCATGTGGCGCGGCGACAAGGGTTTTGTGCCTCTGCGCGAGAAAGCGCTGAGCGGCGATGAAATCAACCGCATCATCAACTCGTTCATGAACGAGAAGCAGCGCAAGGAATTCGACATGACGGGCGAATTCAATATGGCGCTGATGATGGACGCTGTCGGCCGCTTCCGCCTCAATTTGTTCAAACAGCGCGGCATGCCCGGCATCGTCGCCCGTATCATCCGATCGGAAATTCCGACGCTGGCTGGCCTGAAATTGCCGTCGCTGATGGGCGACCTCGTCATGGAAAAGCGCGGGCTGGTATTCGTCGTCGGCGGCACCGGCTCAGGCAAATCAACCACACTTGCCGCCATGATCGGTCACCGCAACGAATCCGCGCCGGGCCACATCATCACCATTGAAGACCCGGTCGAGTTCGTTCACGACCATAAGAAATGCGTCGTGACGCAGCGCGAGGTCGGCGTCGACACAGAATCATTCGACGCCGCGCTGAAGAATACGCTGCGCCAACATCCCGATCTTATCCTGATCGGCGAAATTCGCGATATGAAGACGATGGAGCATGCCATCAATATCGCCGAGACCGGCCACTTGGCCATGGCGACGCTGCATGCCAATAACGCCAATCAGGCTATCGAACGCGTGGTCAACTTCTTTCCTATCGAGATGCATCACCAGATCCTGCTAAATCTGTCGCTTAATTTGCGCGGAATCATTTCTCAGCGCCTTGTCAAAAAGAAGGACGGCGGACGCGCGGCGGCGCTCGAAATTCTGCTGAACCAGGGCTATATCAAGGAGCTGATCGGCAAAGGCGACGTTAAAGAATTGAAGAAGATCATGGAGGAGAACGTGCAGGTCGGTATGCAGACCTTCGACCAGGCTCTGATGAAACTGTTTCAGGAAGGCCAGATCTCCGAGGAAACAGCCCTGGCCGAAGCCGACAACGTCGGCGACCTCAAGCTGAAGATGAAGCAGGCCAACGCCGCGGGCGGCAACGCCGGCGGTGGGCTGAAGAGCGTCGATACATCTAAGCTTTCTCTGGGCTGACGCGCCGTCGTCTAATCCGGAGCAGGGCTATCTGTGCGTTCTAAGGCGGCCAGGAAAGCCCGTTCTAACGATGGGGCGGCGTATTGCGTGGTAAAGTCACGCGGCGCGCCTAAGAAAATGATCCTGCCGCCGTGCAGGACACCGATCCGGTCGCAGATCTCCTCGATATCGCTCAGGATATGCGAACTGAAGAACACCGAACGCCCCGCAGTTCGCGCACCCATGAGCCGGTCCTTTAGGAAGACCCGCGCCCGAGGGTCAAGACCGCTCATGGGCTCGTCCAGCACCATCAGCCGGGCGTCAACAAGGAAACTCCCGATAAGACCGAGTTTCTGGCCCATTCCTTTCGAGTACGTGCGGACCGAACGGGAAAGTGCATGTGGGTCGAGATCGAGATTCGCCGCAGTGGTTTTGGCCGACTCCCGCTCCAACCTCTGCCCAAAATATTCCAGCAAGATCGAAAGGTATTCGAAGCCTTTTAGCTGGACCGGCGGAGAAAAGCGTTCCGGGAGATATATGAGATTTTGACGAGCCTTCGCGCTGGTATTGGCGGCGCCGAACAGCGAAATATCACCGGTCGACGTTCGCAGATTGAGTATGGACCTGATGAGCGTGGTCTTGCCCGCGCCATTGAGGCCAACCAGGCCGAAGACCTCGGCTGGTCGCACATTGAAGGTAATGTCTGTTAGAACCTGTTTCTTGCCATAGGCCGCGGAAACGCCGGTTATTGCTAACGGTAGGGTGCCGGCACGCTCATCTACTGCCATGGGCCTTCCACAATCGTGCCCGATTTCGTGATGAAGGACTGATTGGGTGACAGCCGCACAGGACTCATGCCACGCGCGCTCAGAGGCACCAACAGTTCGACAAAATTCGGGCCGATGGAGGTGACGCGGAAATCTGGGAAGTCCTGTGTCTGAGTGACCGGCACGCCGTTGACCCATATGGTCCAATCCGACGGGCCGTAATAAACGATCGTCGACAGGTATAGTGATGCGTTCTCGATCTCCGAGCTGCGATCACGGGAGTCGGGATTATCGCCCCCCTGGCCGCCGCTGGTCGGGGCACGACTCTGAATCTCTGTGAGCTCATCGGTCGTAAACATCAAAGTATCTGGAATACGTTGAATAGCCTTCATCGGTGCGTCAGGCATTTTCTCGCCGGCAGCCGCCTGCGCGGTGGCATCAGACGGGGGCACAGCCTGCGCCCATGTCGCCGGCGCACCGCACGCAAACGCCAGGGAAATACCTAGAATTATGAGCCGGGGATTCATCATTTGCGCACCGAAGCTCATGGGTTGTCTTGTTGAGCTTGAGCAGTTCTCCACGACACCCTCATCTCTCCCTGCACCAGCTTTCCACCGCTCGCGCTTAATGACGAAAGAATATCGCCAGACGGCGAGCGGGCGATGCTGAACGATTCCAGTATGGCAGAGCCTGGGAAAGACTGCGTAATGTCAGCAACAAAGCCATATACCGGGCCGTCATAAGATGCCGAGTATCTGAGCTCTATAGATTCGACCGAGACACGGTATGCGGTCGATTTCGGCTGACTTTCGGCAGATTTGACGGTGTTAGCCCCGATAGCTGCCCCAAAATTATAATTAAGCGTGATGCCATGCGCGGTGGATGCCTCCCCCAAGGCGGTGACCGCCGCACGCCGGGTATGAGGGATGAGACGATCACTCTTGATCAGCGCCTCAAACTTCTCGAGGTTCGTGACGACGTAATCATGGTCCGCTTTGGCGGTCGACACTGCTTGAGTTGTCGCTCCTATATCCGTGGTCAGCTTGCGGGTTTCGTTCTGCGCGTCGTCTCGGGCGCCACCTAGTACGGGCACAAGAATGGCAAAAAGCACCACCATTCCGGCCATCACGGCGAGAGCTATCAGTACGTTACGGGGTAGGGTCGCGATAAGCCGTCTCATAGGCCGACCCTTTCGATACGATACCCCGCAGTGAAGGTTTCTTTAAAGACAACAGTTGTGGAAGTTGCTACCTCGCTGCTGCCTTCACCAAAACCGCCCGAGAGTTGTTTCTGCGCCTGGGCTCCCACCGGCTCAACCGTCATCGTCACAGCATAATCCTTGCCAAGGCTGTCCTTAAGGCGCTGCTCTACTTTCCGGGCCGTGCGCACCGCTTCATCAGCCGTGGAAATCACGGATGCGAGTCGTGTCTGGATATCAACGGTATAAACAATTGACCCTTTTGCGCCGGGCGCCCGCGCACCGGCGGGGGAATTCTGGGCTTTGGTGAATTTAAAATCGAGAATCACGGCATCAGTTTCCAATGCCGACGACAAGCCTTGCAGGAGCGGGACGAGGTCGACCTTACCTGCGTCCAGTGTTGTCGCAACATCGATAACGTTACGGACGCGAGCGACTTCATAGGGCAACGCACCGAGATCAGCCTGGGCCTGCGACAGGGACGTTTTCAGCTGTGTAAGCTGCCGCTGCAGATCCGCATTCTTGCTATTTGCGTCGATCAACTCGTAGGTCGTCCAACCCGTCCAGCCCAGCGTGAGGGCGACAAGCAACCCGGCAGCGTAAGGAGCCGCGGCATAGGCCAGTTCGCGGATATCGTCTTTGGTGTCGCCAAGCGCCGCCGCACGGGTCAGGGGCAGTATGGATTTACGCTTTGAGATAAACCATGCCGCATGCAGAACGTCGCTATAGGCTTGGTCTTCCTTGCCGAGCGAGCCTAGCCCCAACATCGCTCCAGCTTCAAAGGGGGTGTAGACCGAAACCGAGCGGGCGCTGTCCCAGTCCATATCCTGCAGGACCGCCTTATTCTCCGGGGTCGTGAGAACGACGAGATCAAGGGCTTCGCCTACTTGATAGCCGAGACGCCGGATATAAGTAATTGTCGCCTTGAAATCACGGAGGATCATATCCGCGAATTCATCGGGCGGCGTATCCGCTGGCGGAGCCTGGGTCAAGCGCGTCAGGCTTAAGCGGCCGTTTTTTTCGATAATTTGGCGCAAACCGCCCGTAACGTTGACTCCGATCAAGTGGCGCCAGTGATTGGCGCCCTCTTCAGTCTCGGGGCTGTCGTTGGGGGCTAACGCGCGAATAATATCGACGTTTTCGGGGGCAATGGAATGAATGCCACCCTTCTCATTGGGAAGACTAGCGACAAAATCCATCCAACCGGGAATGCGTCCGTCTAACGGCACCGAAGCAAATTCGTAAAGCAGCGTCTTTTTGTCGGTCTCTTTAATAATACGGGCGCCGCGCATGTTGGCCCCGGGAAAGGCCATATTGATGTGGCGCGCGAGTACCTTGCGCCGGTCAAGAATACTGACCTTGGGAATCTCTTCTTCCTTGAAGGATTGGTCGAGCGTATCGACAAGGACCGATATACGACCCTTCGGATCTTCAGCCAGGGCCTCGCCCAATTCCTCTTGCGCCATAGCCGGATCAGGCGATCCGAGCCAGGCATTGGCAACTTTGCCGTCGATAAAGCGGGTCAAGACCACGTTATCGTCGCCAATATTCAGAACATACTCACTCTTTGCCATCGGTGGCGGCCCCCTTGATGTTCCGTCAACCGCCTAGATTACCAAGGCTATCGTAAATCGGGCCCATAACCCCGGCCACGATCCAGCCCATAATAACCCCTGAAACAACCGTCATGGCAGGTTCAATCATGCCGATCATGGCATCGATGGCCTCATCGACGTCCTTATCGTAAAAGCCAGTCACGTTATCCATGACGCCGCCGAGGTTACCGCTATCTTCGCCGATCTTCACCATGCGGCAGACCAAGCTCGGAAACTGGCCCGAGTTCCGCATCGCTTGCGATAGTGGTTCGCCGTTTTGCACCTGCTGACGCACCGTCTTCATGGCCTCTTCCAGGCACCGGTTTGTGACGACACGCTGGGCGGTCTCCAGGCATTGCAAGATCGGCACGCCGCTCTGGAACATCACGGCAAAGAAGTGTGCAAACCGCGAAATAGCTAGTTTGGAAACCAATGGACCAAACACCGGGATGCGCAGCATCAAGCAGGCGATGGCGTACTTCATGGCATCGGTGGAGTTCGCCAAGGCTAAAATCAGGGCAACCACAACAATCGGCGTTAATAGTATGACGTACCAGTAGCTGCGAATGAAATCCGAAGTCGCAATAAGGGCCACGGTTATGAGCGGAAGCTCCGAACCGTTTGACTTCAAGAACTCGACAATGCCCGGGACGACCACGCCCATCATAAACATAAGCATAGCCGTAATGAGCACGAGCACCACCGCGGGGTAGCGCACCGCCTTAACGATACGCTTACGGATTTCATCTTCCCACCTTACGTGATGAGTCAGATGCTGAAAGGCAGCAGTCAAGTTACCGCTATCCTCACCCGCAGCAATCAGCGCCGAGTACATTTCGCCGAAAATTTTGGGATGTCTGCTAAAAGCCTCGGACAGAGGCGTGCCACCGCTGACGTCATTAAGAATAGTAGCGACGAGATCGCGCAAGCGGGGGGTATCTGTCGAGTCACGGACGTCGGTCAGGGAGTCGATCAGCGGTACGCCCGCGGCCTGTAGCTGCTCAAGGTGGACGAAAAATTGGATTTTCTCGCGCGCATCGATACCGCGCGCCATCGCATTGCTGAGCGCGCTAGTTTTCTGAGCCTTGCTGTCTACCAGCATGAGGCCGATCTGCTGAAGCTGCTGGTAAAGATCGGTCTCGTTGTTAGCCGTGAGCTTGCCGCGAACCTGGCGTCCGGCGTCGTTCAGCGCGCGATAAGAATATTGCGGCATAGGAGCGGCCTACCTTCGCGTCAGAATCGGTCGGTGAAGTCGACGATCTTCATCGCGGCGTCAAGACTGGTGCGGCCTTCAAGCACCTTGGTGACGGCATCTTCGATCATCGGTACAAAACCGGACTTCTCGGCGGCTTTTTTGATCTGGCTGAGCGAGGCATCGTTCAGCACCAATTCATCAACCTCGTCGTTGAAGGGTAAGATTTCCGACGCTGCAATGCGGCCTTTGTAGCCCGACTTGCGGCAGTTGTCGCAGCCCTTGGGATGGCCGATGACCGGCGGGTTAGCCGGATCGGCCCGCAACAACTTGCACTCTTCCGGCGTCGCCGGCTTCATCTCTTTACAGTCGCAAAGCTTACGCACCAGACGCTGCGCGATAATGCCGATGATATTGCTGGCCATCAGGCTAGGCTTTAGGCCCAGATCGACCAGACGCGGGATACAGCCGGCGGCGTCGTTGGTGTGCAGGGTGGTATAAACTTGGTGACCGGTCATGGCGGCGCGCAGCGCCATGGTCGCCGTGCCGGAATCGCGCACTTCTCCCACCAGGATCACGTCCGGATCCTGGCGCATGAGCGTACGGATACCTTCCGAGAAGCTCAGTGAACTACCTTCACGCACCTGCGCCTGCCGGATCAAGGCCAGTTCGTATTCGACCGGATCTTCCAGCGTCATAATGTTGACGTCGAGCGAGTTGATGTAGGCCATGATGGCGTACAGCGTCGTCGTTTTGCCGGAGCCTGTCGGTCCCGTGACGATAATGACGCCCTCGGGCTTTTGCGTCATGCGCTTGATGAGGCCGTAATTATGCTCGGTATAGCCGAGCTTATCGATGGTCACGAGGGTTTGGGATTTATCGAGAATGCGCAGCACGACGTTTTCGCCGTGGATAGTTGGCAGCGACGAAGCGCGGAAGTCGACCTTGCGGTTGCCGATTTCCAACGTGAAGCGGCCATCCTGGGGGTTGAGACGGTCGGCGATGTTCATGCCGCCCATCAGCTTGATACGGTGGCAGGCCGCGGCCCAGTGGCGTTTATGCAGGGTGCGGATCTGTGTCATTTCGCCGTCGATGCGGTAGCGCAGACGGAGGAAGTTGCCTTCCGGTTCGAAGTGCACGTCCGATGCGCCGCTTTTTATGGCGTC
This sequence comes from Rhodospirillaceae bacterium, assembly GCA_019752235.1. Classification (GTDB taxonomy): domain Bacteria; phylum Pseudomonadota; class Alphaproteobacteria; order Rhodospirillales; family Rhodospirillaceae; genus SHVO01. Next base: position 4,457 of record JAIEMI010000253.1, on the reverse strand, counting down.
CAACAACAGCGCGTTCACGAGGCGCACGAGCGGATGCAAGTAGCCACCCTCGGTCTGTTCGACGTATTCGGTTTCCTCGTCTTCACCCGCCTCCAGAGACTCAAGCTCCTTCATGATGCCTTCGATGGAAAGCTCGTGACCGTAATACTGGTCGATGGCTTTCTGCACTTCGGTATCGGAACACACCAGCGGCTGAACGTTGGTGCCAGCGGGGAAAAAGCGTTTAACTTTGTCGATCGCCAACACATCGTAAATGTCGGCCATGGCGAGACGTAGTGTTTTGCCGTCGAAAGCCACCGGAAATGCGCGATAGCGCGTCGCGGCTTCCTTGGGCAAAAGGTTGAGAGCCTCGGCTTCCACGACGGTGGAGCCCGGTACGAAGCGCTGGAAGCCCGAGCTTTCGGCGAGAACCGCCGAAAGCGCCTGTTCGGTGATAAAACCCAGCTCGACGAGCAGCTCGCCGAGCAGTTTGTTGGACTTGGCTTTTTCCTGGAACGCGACTTCCAGCTGATCCTTAGAGATCAGGCCGCGCTCGACGAGAAGATCCCCAATACGCGCTGTCGGTGCCGGTTTTGCCCCAAGTGCGCCCGCTTTGTCACCGTCCATTCAAGCCCCCGCTTGCGACATATCCAATTCTTAAAATTCTATACGACAGGGGCTTTCAAGGCGAGCTTTTACGGGAGATAGGGCAGGCAAATTATGTATGTTTTTTCAGGATCATAGGCCGCTGTATCAGCCTTCTCAAAATGGTTGTGAGCGTCAACCGGATCCCACCGGGAAGTCCCCTGGAGTCTGCCGGCGGAGATAGAACCATCATCCAGCCTCTTGTCCAGGAGTGCCGCGTCCGTCCCCGGAACCTTGGTCAGGCACAGAACCTGCTCCACTCCGAAATTGTCCGCTGCGAAGCCGAAAACGCCCCCATACGTATTTTCCGGCCGGGCCGACTGCCCCACCAGATTTTTGTCACCTTCGACGTACCCCCCCAGGCGAAGGTCGCGCCAAGCCATATACTGCTCGCCCGAGGCGTTAGCCGAGTCATCGAGTAAACCGTCAATTTTGCCATTGCCGGCGGAGGAGATGGTGGATCCCAGCATAGAAAAAAGCGCCGGTGGCCTGCCCCAACGGTCCGGCGCCACGGAGTCGTCGCCGGGGAGATGCATGAGGTCGGCCTGATACTGGAGCACCGCCGAACGGTATTGGTTGATTTGCTGGGCAACAACGTAGCTCCGCAGCGGGGCTATCAGCGTCGTGCCCCGAAGCGCAAAAAGAAAAACCATTCCTAAAATGATGATGGCGACGGCGAACTCGATAATCCCGAAACCGCCGGCATACCGGTGAGGGCGTGGCATGGGCATCTATCCAGGTGAAAATGGGGTAGGATCGTCAGCACGTTTTCCTGACGGTATCGAATGCCTCAAGCTGGGTCTCCCATGGAAGACCCCACGCTTTATAAACGAAAATGGCGCGGAATGCCTAAGCACTCCGCGCCATCTTTAAGAGAATCCGCCGTGAATTCGGCTATTCGAGCGAGAACAGCAGGTGGCAGTTCACGTCCGTGACGGTGGGCGTGTAATCCGTTCCCGTAACACCGCAACCGGTTCCGATAAAGGTCGAGCGAATGTTGCCGGCGCCGGAATTACCGTCATCGTACTTATTGTCGATCTGGAAAGCACGTTCCGGCGAAACGGCGCCATCAGTGGAGCCGCCGCCCAAGGTGCCCGCCGTCAGGAAGCGCGAGAGGAGAAGCCAATGCACCTGCTTGGCTGCAGCGGTGCCGCCGCCAGCCGTACCACCTTCGTGGGTGCCGTAATGAAGCGTCAAGCCGGACTGCGGGAAAGCCGCAGGCGGCAAGGGCGAAGACGTAGCGCAAAGCCCGGCAAAGCAGGAAATGGTCACGCCGGTCCCAGCCACCGAACCTCCGCTGCCAAGGTTGGCCGCAACAAGGTGGTTAAAATACTGGGTATTTTCGGAGCTCTGCACCGTTGAACCCATGCCCCGCAGGTCGGTGGTGTTGGAGCTTATAGCGCCGACGACACCGTTATCATTACCACCCGTCAGCAGAGCGCTGTTGGGCAGGAGCGCAACGCGGTTGAAGTCCCCGGGCAAACCCTTGAAACGATCCACAAACGTCGTCGTGGATGACTTAATGCGATCGATCTGGCTGATCAGGTTTTTCTGACGCGAACTCTCGATGAGTTCCTGACCCTTCAGGATGCCCCCAACGATGAGACCGATGATGACCAGCACGATCGACATTTCTATCAGCGTGAAACCCCGCTGATATCGCAACATCGAATTACTCATTTGGACCCCCAGGGTAGATTCGCTTACACAACCCGCAGATGACGCCATTCGGGCGAATCTGGATGTAAATCGGTACCATAGCTATTGGGCCATTGCCAGAGGAATTCTTGCCATATTCCCTTATACAATCCAGGCATTTACGGCGCGTTTATGGGTTCAACTTCACCCAGGCCCTCACCCTTAAAGGGATATCAAGGTGATGGGGAATGCAATCTACGGATGAAGTCGTCGATCCACAACCGTTCGTCGTCCGTGAGCACGCTCTGTTTCTGGGCACGGACATTCTCGATTACGGCTTCAGCCTCCGCGACGCGCCCCATCTTCTCGAGCAAAACCGCGGGAAACATCAGAACCCAGTGAGGAGCATCCGGCGGATTATAGGCAGCGAGGCGCTGGGCGATCTGCAAAGCGTAGGGCAGATCGTTGAGACGTATTTCGGCCATCGAAACCGCCTGCGTCAGCCAATACCATTTGTAATCGGGCGCCTTCGCGACGTCATCGACAATGAACGCCACCAAACGCCGGACGTCATGCGTGTTTGACGTTTGAGAGAAATACCTGGCCGCCAGAAAAAGGTGATGCTGCGCCGACGGATCCATTTCCTGGGCAGCCTGCAACCACGCGAGGACATTATCATAATTATAATCCCGCAGCGGCGTTACCCGCCCACCGGTATCGCCGTCATTCTGCAGATTGAGCACCGACAGCCGGTACAGGAACTGCTTGTCGCCGAATGAAAGTAAGGCGCGCGTGGAAGCCGAAGGGGGTGGATCGATGATTCCCAGGTCCGGACGACGGTCGCGGTTATTCCAGGAAAAGATGCCGTGAGCTATTGCGGCGAGGTAGAGAGTCAATGCAAGCGGAGAAACCCAGGCACTTTGAATCAAACCCCGCATGACACGCCAAATCCGTCCCTAGAACTGCTTTCGCGATAGATCAAAAGTTGCGGCCAACAAGACCAACGCGAGAAAGAGAACCACTTGAAGAGCGAGAAACCCGACGTCGGCGCTCTCAGGACCGTAAATAATCCATTGGGTTTGGGCCATAAGATCCAAACGAGGGATGAACAATAGCACGACGTCGAGGCCACGCGTGATGACCGTGTTTACGGCGGTATTCTCAACGGTCTCGCGAATGCCGACGAAAAACCCCATAAGTCGGGCCAGGGCATAAAAACCCATCGTAAACATCACCGTCGGCGTGGCCCGTTCCAACATCAGGCCCGCGAACACCGCAACGGCGACAACCACTATACATTCCGCCAAAAGCGTTATGGCCCATAGGAAGGTGCCGAACGTCGCGCCCGCAATGACCCAAAGCACCGCGGCAAACGCCCCCGCCAAAATAATCGCGAGAACTGAGAGGCCAATCCAGTACGCCAAAACGAATTGCGCGCGTGAAATCGCGCGCGCAAGGATCGCCTCGACCTCACGCGTTTCGAACAAGGCTTGCATATGGAATGCGGCAAATATTGTCAGGCCCAGAACCAAAACAATCCGGCCCGCGCCGGCGACAAAAGCAATCGCCATCTGCAACTGCTCGCTTAACGCCGTTCCGGCGAGAAATATCGAGAGCGCGGTCGATAAAGCCAACAGCAGAAACAATCCGCTGAAAAAGCGGTCTCGGAACGCTGTTATGACGACCAGCCTGATCGTCGCTTTCATACCATCGGGCCCTTACAGGGACGCTGGATATGTCATCGCGTCTTTCGAGCGCTAGAACGCAACCGGACGCGGATCCGGCGTAAACGTCTTGTAGAGCCGGATATCCTCATCCGCCACTGTTGCCGGAGCATTCGCCAAGGTAGCGCGGATAAACACGACGAGCTCGGTTACCTTGTTTTGTCTGATATTCTGGCCCGCAACCTGACCAAGAAGCGGGATATCCATCACGCCCGGGAGACCTTCACGCGTCACTTGCGCATTATCTTGCATGAGACCGCCCATGACGACTGTTTGCCCCGACTCCATGGCAATCAAGGAATCCATCTCACGGGCTTCAACAATCGGGATCGGCGAAGAAATATTGGGGATATTGGCATTGCTATTCTGTGCAACGGCGATGGTGACCGCCACGCCGGGGTCGTTAATGAAACCAGTTATGCGCGTGATCGACGGACGGAGGCTCAGTGAGATTCTTTTGCTCACGGGATC
>JAIEMI010000132.1 GCA_019752235.1 Rhodospirillaceae bacterium | reverse complement strand
CCGCTATGTCGTCACCGCGCCGGAGGAACTAGCGGAAACCATCGTCGCCGACCTGAAGAAGGCGGGCGTGACCGCGCGGCGGATCGGCACAACCGGCGGCACAACCATTACACTGGGCAGCGACAGCATCGACCTCGCCGTCCTGCGCCAGTTGCACGAGGACTGGTTCCCGACCTATATGGCGGCTGCCAGCTAGTTTTTAGAGGACGTAAACCATGGCCATGCACGCAGGCGACATCGAAGCCCTGATCAAAGCGGCCTTCCCCGACGCCCAGGTCTCCATCGAGGACATGGCCGGTGACGGCGACCACTACGCCGCGACCGTGACCAGCGCCGCCTTCGCCGGCAAAAGCCGGGTGCAGCAGCACCAGATGGTTTATGCGGCCCTGAAGGGCAAAATGGGCGGCGAGCTGCACGCCCTCGCCCTCACCACCAGCGCGCCGAAATAGCCCTGCTGTCAGCGGGTTAGCACAATCTTGTGCTATAAGCCCGATCACTTATATTGAGCGCCATATAGGGTGCTTTGCGCCCGTAACCGTTAACGAGGACACGTCATGACCAATCCGGCCATCGAAGCGATCAAAAAAGACATCGCGGAAAACGACATCGTGCTGTTCATGAAGGGCACCCCGATGTTCCCGCAGTGCGGCTTCTCCGCCGCCGTGGTGCAAGTGCTCACGCACCTGGGCGTCAAGTTCAAGGGTGTGAACGTGCTGGCCGATGACGGCGTGCGTCAGGGCATCAAGGAATTCTCCAACTGGCCGACGATCCCCCAGCTTTACGTGAAGGGCGAATTCGTCGGCGGCTGCGACATCGTGCGCGAAATGGCCGAGGCCGGCGAACTGCAGACGCTGTTCACCGAAAAGCAGGTCGCGACGGCGTAAGGCGGCGGAGCGACCCGCACATATGTCATCACCCGATTTATTCGGGTGATCCATTCATCAACATTCAAGAACGCGCGCATTCGCGCGCGTGGTTCTATGGATCGCCCGGACAAGCCGGGCAATGACAGTTGTGCTTCCCATTATTTCTGATCAGATCCCTGCTCCGCCAGCCACGCCTCATGTTTTTTGAAGTGCGAGGCATCGCGCTGGATAAACACGCCATGCGCGCGGCTGAGGATTTTGCCGCTGGCGGCGAGCTTCAGTTCGCCCGCGACCTGCCATTTGCCGTCCGTGATGCTTTCCACCCAGACCGTGCCTTCGAGATCGCGCTCAATCGGCACGGGCTTGAGGTACTCGACCGTCAGCGTGCCCGTGACGGTGAACTTGCCGACCAAGAGCGCCAGGTGACCGAACATCTCGTCCAGGACAGAGGCGGTCCACCCGCCGTGGGCGACGCCGGGGCCGCCTTCGTGGTCCTTGGGGCAGCGGACTTTGGTGACGCTTTTGGGCAGGCCGCTGTCGGTCGTCAGCAGTTCCTCGGACTGGATACCGAGACGGCAGCTGCCTGACGCGTGGCAGGCGACGCACAGCACATAGCCCTGGAAGCCTTTGGCGAACTGGTCGGCAAAGATGCGAGGTTGAGTCATGACGTCATATTACGGTTAAAAACCGGCGCTGCAAAAGGAGACAGGCCCCTCGGGCCGGGCTAGGATACTCGCCGGTATCTAGGCATCTGGGAGGATGCCTGCCCCGCAGATGACGGGGCGGATTGGGGGAGCGTTATAATGGCGGCCATACACAGTTCGGTGAATCTCGACGATCCGAACGCAATCCCCGTGCCGCCGCCCGACTTCGACTGGAAGCAGCACCGCAAGTACGTGCTGTTCATGATGTTCATCACCTACTTCCTGAATTCCGTCGACCGCAACATCATCAAAATTCTGGCGGAACCCATTAAAGCCGAATTCGGCCTGGCCGACTGGCAGCTTGGCCTCATGACCGGCTTCGCCTTCGCGACTTTCTATAACCTCGTCGGCCTGCCGACGGCGCGCTTCATCGACGGCGGCGCGGTCCGGCGCAATATCATCGCCGGCGGTCTCGCGTTGTGGAGCTTGGCCACGGCTTTATGTGGCGCGGCGCAGAACTACACGCAGCTGCTGATCGCGCGCGGCCTGGTGGGCGTGGGTGAAGGCACCTTTGGTCCCTCCGTCGTGACCTTGGTGTCCGACTATTACGGCCGCAGCGAACGCGCGCGCGCCATTGCCACTTATCTTATCGGCCTGCCGATTGCGGCCCTTGTGGGCATGACCCTGGGCGGCTGGGTGGCGGATCATTACGGCTGGCGCATGGCGCTGGTGGTCGTGGGCCTGCCGGGCGTGCTGGTGGCGCTGATCGTGCGCTTTACCGTGAAAGAACCCCCGCGCGGGCTATCGGACGGCAAGTTCGTGAAGATCGCCAAGGCCCTGCCCATCGGCCAAGTCTTCAGGACCATGACCAAAAAGAAGACCGTGGTGTATCTGCTGATCGCGGCGGCGTGCGCGTCTTTCCCAACGGTGGGCATGACCGCCTGGTACCCCCCCTATCTGCAGCGCGCTTTCGGCATGTCCTTGTCCGAGTTGGGCGCCTATTGGGGCATTGTCACAGGCGTGACGGGCGCGTTGGGATCTCTCGGCGCGGGCTGGCTGGTGGACAGGTACAGCGCCAAGCATCCGAGGTTTTTCATGATCTTCCCGGCGCTGGCGATGATCATTTCCTTCCCGTTCTTCGTGATGGCGACGCTGGCGGGAAACTTTGCACTGGCCTTGGTGTTCCTGGTCGTGCCCGCGACGCTCAACAACTCCTGGATCCCGGCGGCGCTGGCGACGACGCAAGGCCTGGCGCCGATGGCCATGCGGGCGCTGCTCGGCATGTTCGTGACCTTCGCCGCCAACATCGTCGGTCATGGTTTGTCGCCGCCGCTCATCGGTTTGGTCAGCGACTTGTACGGCGCCTCCATGGGGCCCGCGGCGGGCCTGCGCTGGGCGCTGATCACCTCGGCGACCCTCTATCCGACCGCGGCCTTCTTCTTCTGGATGGCATCGCGCACCGTCGATAACGACCTGGAAAAATAAAAAAGGGGCCGCATCGCCGCGGCCCCTTCTCTTTAGTCGGGTTCCTTTAGATCACGCCCAGTTCACGCGCCCAGGCCAGGTTCTTGCGGGCCGAGCCGACGTGCGCCTGGTGGACCACATGCGCCTCGCCCTGGTTGACCGTGCCGTGGATGACGGGGCCGGATGTTTCGGCCTTCTTGTCCGCGGCGGCGGAAAGCTGATCCAGTTCCGTCCAGTACTTCAGTTCTTCCTTCGTCGGCGTGAATACCTCATGCACGATCGGGATCAAGATCGGGTTGCCGAGCATCATGCCGAAGTAGCCGATGTTGCGCAGCTCCGTGCACCAAGCACGCAGACCGTCCTTATCGTCCAAAGCGCCTGTCCACATGCCGCTGATGGGGTACTTGATGCCCGCGGCCTTGGCGTCCATCAGCACCTTGGAGCGCAGATAGAGGGTCTCGCGCGCATCGGGCGTGCAGCGGAAGCCGATGGCCTGATAGATATCGCCGAAGCGCGAGATAGCGCCGCCCATGTACTGCACACGCGGCGACGCGATGCCGATTTCATAGGCCAGGCGCAGCGCCTGGGCGGTTTCCAGGATCGGATAGATCGCCACCGCGCCATGTTCGAGGCCGGCCTCGGCTTCAACACAGGTCAAGATCGCATCCAGACCCACCACGTCGGAGGGCTGATAGATCTTGGGCTGCAGGATACCCGTGAGCCAGGGGCCGACGACGGCCCGCAAATCCTTGATGGTCTGGCCGGTCGCCCAGGGCTGGACACGCGCGAAAATCTGCGGTCCCTTTTTGGGCAGCGACTTCAGCAGACCGTTCACCATGACGCGGGTGGTTTCGCGCTGGGTTTCCGTATAAGGCGTGCGCGGCTCTTCCAGGTCGATCATGACCGCGTCGGCGCCCGACGACAGGGCTTTGCGGATTTCGTCCTCGCGGTCGCTGGCGCAAAACAGCAGCGAGCGGATCGGCTTTACGGTGTCTTTGCTCATGGCGTCCTCCCTTAGAGTCCTTTTTTGACGGCGTCGGCAGCCGCCTTTTCAATGATCGTGCCCTTGAAGACATCGGGGTTCATGCCCGCATGCAGGCGCAGCGGGTTCATGAACGCGAAGTCGCGGAAGTTGTCTTCGGTGATGATGCCGTTCTCCACCATCTCCCAGGCTTCTTCCACCGGCTCGGTCATGTCGACCACGTCCCAATGGGCGATGTCGGAACCGAACATGGCGCGCAGCTTCGCACCCATGGGATTGACCTTGTCGTTGAAGGCCCAGGCCACCATCGGATCGTCGGCTTCGCAGCCAAAGTAGAAATTGGGCACGAACAGGTCACGGATGTCTTCCGCCTGCTTGATCAGCACGCGGTGGAAATCATCGAGCTGTTCGGGCCGCGCGGCGGGCGCGGAGAAGAACGCGCTCAGGCGGTCGAGCTGCTTGACCATCGTTTCGTCGCCGTACTGCTTGAAGTAGTCCATCATCTTCGGCACATCGAGACGGTCCGGATCCAGTTCCATGATGTTTTCGGCGTTGCGCTTGCTCCAGTGACCGATGAGGTCGGAGTAAAGCTGGCAAGCCCACGACACGCCGCCTTCCAGGAAGCCGACCCGCAGCGTGGGGAAGCGGCGCGTCACGCCGCTCATGAACAGCGATTTGGCCAGCGATTCGTGTGACGTACCCAGGCAACCAATGTGGTTGAAGACGTAGTTGGAGGTCGAGCGCGACACGCGCAGATGCATGTGCGAGCTATGGCTGACGGGCGCGACCTTCAGCTCAACGCAGCGCTTCCAGAACGGATCGTAGTCGTAATAGCTGTCGATGCCGTAGTGGTCCGCCCAGATGCCTTGCGGGCCGTTGGCGGGCTTATCGCCGAGTTTACGCTTGGCATAACCGGCGATAACCACCGACTTCGCGCCCAATTCCTTCACCGCGTATTCCAGCTCGGCGATGGCCAGCTGCGGGGTATCCATCGGAATGATGGCGCCCACGGCGATGCGGTCCTTGTACGGCGCGAACAAGCCGGCGAGATATTTGTTGGCGGCGCGGGCCACGGCGGCGCCCATTTCGCCTTCGGCGTGGATCAGACCCAGCACCGTCGACGGGTACATCATGATGAAGTCGAGACCCATCTCGTCCATGCGGTTGTAGGTCAGCTTGGGCAGATGCGAGGTCGCGCGGTCGAGCGTGTTCTTGGTCTGCCAGCCCCACCAGGACGGCGCCGCGCGCATTTCCTGCTTCACGGCCGGATTGTCGCGGCCGGCGAGGACGTTGGCGGTGTTGAAGGGACGCGAGCCGCTCGCGATATACTTGTCGCGCAGGCTTTTGCCGCCGACCTCTTCCAGATGCGCCGCCAGTTCATCGTCCAGGATCGGACCGACTTCGACGAAGTGGCCGTCACCGTCAATGATCGGGTGCTTCAATTGTTCGCGGACTTTCGCGGACGATAAATGGGAATGCGTCATAACCGGTGTCCCTTCTCACTATGCAAAACACTAAACCGCCAGCGAATCGCGGCGATGCGCGATCCGAACAGCGCGAGAGAAAAGTAAATGGATTCAGCGGCTTAAAGTTCAGACTCGCCTGCCATGGTCTCCCTCCCACGCAGGCCGCAAAGGCTATCACATAAATGATAGAGAGCGGCAAAGCCGAAGTATTCTCAGCGGTATGAAAAATTACCTGACGCCAACCGCGTAAGTTTATGACCTAGCTTGCGATAGTGAGCGCGGCGATTGCGCGGTGATGATGCGCAAAAAAACGGGGCCCCACTCTTTCTATTAACGAGGGGGCCCCGTTCCGTATCTCGATATGTTCGGCGCCGATTAGCGCGAATAGAACTCGATGACGAGGTTCGGTTCCATCTGCACCGGGTAAGGGATGTCCTTCAAGCCCGGGATACGCTTCATCTGGCCGGTGTACTTGCTGTGATCGACTTCGATGTAGTCTGGCACGTCGCGTTCGGCGGATTCCGTGGCTTCCTTCAGGACAGCCAGTTCCTTCGACTTCGAGCGCACTTCAATCGCATCGCCCACCTTCACCATGAACGAGGGCACGGTGACGCGCTTGCCGTTGACGGAGACGTGGCCGTGGCTGACGAACTGGCGCGCCGCGAACACGGTCGGCACGAATTTCATGCGATAGACGATGGTGTCCAGGCGGCATTCCAGGATGCCCACCAGGTTCTCGCCGTTGTCGCCCTTACGGCGCAGCGCTTCGGCGTAGTACTTGCGGAACTGACGCTCGGAAATGTTGCCGTAGTAGCCCTTGAGTTTCTGCTTGGCCATCAACTGCACGCCGTAGTCGGACGGCTTCTTGCGGCGCTGGCCGTGCTGGCCGGGACCGTATTCGCGCTTGTTGATGGGAGATTTGGCGCGGCCCCACAGATTCACCTGCAGGCGGCGATCGATCTTGTACTTAGACTCTGTACGTTTGGTCATAGTCGTCCTATTTTTTCAGTGTTGTCCCGGTAGGCCCTGGCAACCGTTGCCAAAGCGATGAAGCAACCCGACCTCCCTCTTTGCTGGGGGACTGGTGCCGCTACATACGTTCCCGGAAATAAGCCGGCGCATCATAGGGGCGGACAAGGCTAAGTCAATGCGCCGAAAATCGCGGTAAAATCTCTATTTATCAATAGTTTATATTGTGTGTCCGAGGTCCGGAACGCCTTGATATAGTGGATTCAGGCTCAAAACCGAGGGGAGACGGTCATGAGGGGACTTACCGTACTTGCGATTCTGGGTGTGGTGGCAGGCTGGGCAATGCCCACCCAGGCTGCCGAAACCTGTACCGACAACGGCCGCGCCTGCCAGATCACCACCGCCATGACCTATGTCGAGAGTCTGTGGGCCGCCAATGGGCAGACGGCACGCCTTGCCCCCAACGTGCGGCGGACCCATAACGGCGGCAAGCGGCCCGAAGAAGGCGCGGAGCTGATCCGCACGCAGATCGCCAAGGAACGCCTGAACAATTACCGCAACGTGCGCCTGACGGTGGACGAGAAGAAGGGCGACGTATTTGTGTTCTGGATCACGCGCGGGCCGCAGCCGCAGACCGCGCATATCGCCGAACGCATCCGCGTCAAAGACGGATGGATCACCGAGATCGAGGCCTTCTTCTGGCTGGACGAGCGCCCGGCGGACCAAGTGACGTCCGTATGGCCCGATGCGACGCGTGCGGCGGAGATCGCGCCGCCCAAAGTTGATATAGGCCCCTGCGCGGGCGCGCGGCGCGACTGCCTCATCGCCGTCGCCAATACCTACCTCGATAGTCTGCTGAAAGCCGACGGCGCTGCGGTGAAAGCCAGTCCGACGGTCCGGCGCACGCTGAACGGCAATAAAGTCTATGAAGGCGAAGCAGTCTTGCGCAAAGGTGTGTCGTCGGAGCGCCTCGCCTACCGGAAAAATTACCGTCTGTTTGTCGATGAAGCCAAGGGCGAGGTCATGGCGCTGTGGCTGACATCCGCCAATCCGCCAGCTGAGCCGTCCACCGCCCACGTCATCGAACGCATAAAAATCGAAAAAGGACTGATCACCGAGATCGAAGTATTTTATCCGCTGGAGCAAGGCACGCGCGATGGGACATCCGGCTGGCCGGATGAACCTTAGTCGTCGCGTTCATCCACTTTATATCCCGGCTGGCGCTTGGGCCGGTCGGGACGACGGCCATACCTTAGTTCCTTAATAATGCCATGGAGCGTGCGGACTTCCTGCTCGCTCAGTTCCGCGCGCTGGAGCAAATTGCGCAGGTTCACAATCATGCTCGGGCGTTTTTCTTCGTGGCGCAGGAAGCCGCAGAGGATGAGTTCTTTCTCAAAGTGATCGAACAATTCCTGCAGCTGGTCCTTCGTGACCGGCTTGGTGTTGTTGTACGTCAACACCGCATCCGGGCCGTCGTAGCCGGCCTGGAACCATTCATACCCCACCACCAGCACGGCCTGCGCCAGATTGAGCGAGGAATGCTCCGGGTTCAGCGGCACTTCGATGATGATATTGGCAAGGCCCAGTTCGTGATTGGTAAGGCCGATGCGCTCGCGCCCGAACAGCAGGCCGATACGCTGCCCGGCGGCGGCGCGCGCGCGGATGTCGCCGGCGGCGGTGCGCGCGGTCATGACGGTCTTCACCATCTCGCGGCGGCGCGCGGTGGTGGCGTAGACGGTTTCCAGATCGGCGATAGCCTCTTCGGTGGTGTTGAAGCGCCGTGCGTTCCGCAGGATGTCGTCGGCCCCCGAGGCCGCGGCAATGGCCTTTTCGCTCAACCAGTCCTGCTTGGGATCGACCAGACGTAAATCCGTCAGCGCGCAGTTCATCATGGCGCGCGCGGCTGTGCCGATGTTCTCGCCGAGCTGAGGCTCAACAAGAATGACGGCGGGCGCGTCGGTGGAGGGCTTCACCGGCAGGCGCGCCTTGTCGGCATAGGAATTGGCCTGGGTTTTTCCCCTGACCATGGGGAGCTACGCCTTCTTAGTGTATGGCGGCTTGGGAATGGCCTGATGCGTCGCGCGCAGGGCTTCGGACCAGCGCTGGCGCAAGTCCTCGAAGTAAGGCTCGCCCTGTTCGATGCGGTAGGTGAGTTCGGTTTGCAGCGCATCGCGGCGAAGGATCAGCAAGTCCAGCGGTAACCCAACCGCAAGGTTGGAGCGCATGGTGGAATCCACCGAAATCAAACCGACTTTGAGCGCATCATAAAGATCGGTGTTGTACTTCACCGCGCGGTCCAGGATTGGTTTGCCGTATTTGTGCTCGCCGATTTGCAGGAACGGCGTGTCAGGTGAGGATTCAATGAAGTTGCCGGCGGCATAGATCATGAATAACCGCAGACGCCGGCCCTTGATCTGGCCGCCCAGCAGTAGCGACACATCAAAACGTGCGTTGTGCTGTTCCAGGCTGGCACCGTCGATGCGGTAAATCTCGCGCACGGCACGGCCCACCAGTTGCGCGGCCTTGAACATGGTCGGCGTTTTGGCGAGCGTTTCCACTTCGCCGGTTTCGGGATCGGTCAGACCTTCCGTCAGCAGACTGACAACGGATTGCGTGATCGACAAATTGCCGGAACTGGCCAGGGCCAGGACACGCTCGCCGGGCTCTTCGATCACGTATAGTTTGCGGAAACTGGCGACGTTATCCACGCCCGCGTTGGTGCGGGTGTCGCAGATCATCACCAGGCCGTCTTTCAGAAGCTGTCCGACGCAATAGGTCATCGCAAGTCTCGCTTAAGCACACAATGACAGCGCTTATATCCCAGCGCGGCGAAAGGCACAAATTATCGGTGTGTGCGGCTTATAGGTACTGTTCGATGATAGCGGCGCCGAGGCGGTTATTGTCGGCGATAAAGGCCGTCAGGAACTCGTGCAGGCCGGTCTGGAAGACCTGGGCGATGACGCTGTTTTCCAGCGAGGTATGGATGGTGCGGGCCTGGCGCTGGGCCTTGCCCTGGTTGCCATAGGCGGAGCCGAGGCTATCCAGGCACTCGACGATGTTCTTATAGCAAGAGGCCAGCGAGCGCGGCAGCTCCTCGTTCAGGATCAGCATGTCGGCGATGAGCCAGGGCTTCAGGCTTTCGCGGTAGACCCACCTGTAGGCCGTCAGCGCGTTGACCGAACGCAAGATCGCGGTCCACTGCGAATAGTCGAGGCCTCCGCCCACGGCGGAATTTTCCGGCAGCAGCAGGTGATACTTCACGTCCAGGATGCGCGCGGTGTTGTCGGCGCGCTCGATGAAGAAGCCTAGGCGCGAAAACCAATAGGCGTCGTTGCGCAGCATGGTCCGGTAGCCGGACCCATCGATGCGCAAGCTGACGTCCTTTACCCATTCGGTGAACCGCGAAATCCGGCTGCCGCTGATGTCGCGCTCGTCCATTTTCTGCAGGTCGAGCCAGGCGCCGTTGATGGTTTCCCACATTTCCTGGGTCAACGCCGTGCGCACGGCCCGGGCGTTGAAGCGCGCGGTCTCGAGACAGCGGCGGATGGACGCCGGATTTTGCTCGGAAAATGCCAGGAATTCCGTGACGGTTTCGGCGGTGGGTTTTTCGTAGATTTCCAAGAATGCGTTGAGGCAGCCGGCGGTGGACAGCGCGCTCGTCCATTCGTTGGTGTCGCCGGTATAGGCCGTCGGCAAGACCGACATGCGTGACGTGGTCTCCAAGATGCGTGCGAGATAGTCGGCGCGTTCGACGTAACGCGACAGCCAGAAAAGATTGTCGGCGGTCCGGCTTAACATGCGATGTCCACCTTCATAGGTCGATCACCCAGGTATCCTTGGTGCCCCCGCCTTGGCTGGAGTTAACCACCAGCGAGCCTTCGCGCATGGCGACGCGTGTGAGGCCGCCGGGCACGGTTTTGATGCCGTCGGCGCCGGTCAGCACAAAAGGACGCAGATCGACGTGGCGCGGCGCAACGCCGCTGGCGACAAAGGACGGACAGGTGGAGAGCGCCAGCGTCGGCTGCGCGATGTAGGTTTCCGGGTTGGCCTTGAGGCGCGCGCGGAAATCCTCGATCTCGCTGGTGGTGGACTGCGGCCCCACCAGCATGCCGTAACCGCCGGAGCCATGCACTTCCTTCACCACCAGTTCGGGCAGATGGTCGAGCACGTAGCTCAAGTCCTTGGGATCACGGCAGCGCCAAGTGGGTACGTTTTTCAGGATCGGCTCTTCGTCGAGGAAGAACCTCACGATCTCAGGCATATACGTATAGATCGCCTTATCGTCGGCAGCCCCCGTGCCGACGGCGTTAGCGAGCGTGACGTTTCCCGCGGTGTAGGCGCCGAACAGACCCGGCACACCCAGCATGGAATCGGCGCGGAACGCCTCGGGGTCGATAAAATCATCGTCGACGCGGCGGTAGATGACGTCGACTTTCCTTGGGCCTTCGGTGGTGCGCTTGTAAACGCAGTCCTCGCTCACAAACAGATCGCGGCCCTCCACCAGCTCGACGCCCATCTTGTCGGCGAGGAATGAGTGCTCGTAATAGGCGGAGTTGAACTGGCCGGGCGTCAGCAATGCGACGGTGGGCATGTCACCGGCGTTACGCGGCGCGACCGAGCGCAGCATCGAAACCAATTCATCGGGATAGTTGTCCACCGGCGCAACGCGGTGCGCACCGTACAGGTCCGCCATCAGGCGGAAACATATCTCGCGCCCGCCGAGCATGTAGGAAACGCCGGACGGCGTGCGCGCGTTATCTTCCAGAACGTAGAAGTCGTCGGCGTCGATACGCACAATGTCGATGCCGGCGATGTGCACATAGACGCCGTGCGGCACGGCCACGCCCGCCATCTCCGGACGATAGGCCGGGTTCTGCAAGACCAGATCCTCCGGCACGAGGCCGGCCTTGATGACGCTTTGTTTGCCGTAGATGTCGGCCAGATACATGTTGAGCGCGCGCACGCGCTGCTCAAGGCCTTTGGAAAGCTTGTTCCATTCGGCGCTGGAGAGGACTCGCGGGATAATGTCGAACGGAATGATCCGTTCTTCGCCCTGATTGTCGCCGTAGACTGCGAAGGTTATGCCGCCGCGGCGATAGAACAGTTCCGCCTCCAGACGCCTGCGTTCAAGCTGGTCTGGACTAACCGAGGCCAGCCATTTGGCGACCCCTGCGTAAGGCGGGCGAACGCTGCCATCGGCAGCGTACATTTCATCGAAAGCCACCCGCGTGCTCTCCTATGGACGTACTATCTGGTTATAAGCATATCCCGTGCCAACTCCGAAACCCCAAGTAATTCATGGGTTTGAAATAGACAAAGGTCGTGTAACGCCTATTTTTTGGGCGGATTGCGGAATTCTTGCACGCTCAGCGAACTCCAACGCCAAACGCGGGGTATTGTTTCTAAGTACCTGAAAGATCAGACTTTTGGCCATAACCGCCACAGGCTATGCCACATGGCGACAGGAGGCCGCCGAACACTATGGCGCGGACGCCGCCAAGGACGCGGCAGGCGTAGTGAAATTCGCCCGCAAATACGACGCCAAAACGGTTCTCGATTTCGGCTGCGGAAAGGGCACCTTGAAACCCGCCATCGCGGCCGCGGCGCCGGACTTGACCATATTTGAATTCGATCCGGCAATTCCCGGCAAAGAAACGTTACCCACCGCACAGATCGACGTGATCGCGGCCATGGACGTCATGGAACACATCGAGCCTGAATATTTGGACTCGGTGTTGGAAACGATGCGGGACATGCGCCCCAAACTGGTGATCTTGAAGATCGCATTGACGCCGGCGCAGAAGACTTTGCCGGACGGCCGTAATGCGCACATCTTATTGAAGCCGGCCGCGTGGTGGATGGAACAGCTGCAACGCTACTTCACGCCGCGCAACGCCCAGGAATTACCGCTCCACTTCATGTTTATCGGCACGCCGGTGCCGAGTTAAATCAAGCTCTCGATAATGAAGTCGGCCATATCCTTCGGCTTCAGCTTGGGAACTTTCGAAGCTCCGCCTTCCATGGTTTTCTTGATGACGTAGTTGGCCTCGACCTTGCGCTGGTCCAGCTTCACGATGTCCTTAGCGCCCTTGAGCTTGGGATAATACAACGGATCGACGGTTTTCTGGCGTTCCGCCAGGCGGGTCACGAATCCCTCCTCGTCGATCGTTTCCACGGACTTGTCGCCCGCGAGCTGCCAATCCTTCTGGCCCGCATAACCCTCGGCGTTCAATGCATCGACCGCCGCCTTGGGATCATCGTTGGTGACACCGGCTTTATAGAGATGCTTGCTGATACCGACGTCGGAACCCCATTCCTGCATGGCGGGGCTGAAGGCGATGTAAATGAAGGGCATTGCCAGATGCTTTCAATTCACGGGAGAGCCTGTTATTGGCGCGTCCCGGGCGAAAGCGCAAGGCCGGCTATGAATCGGCCTTCATGTCGGCGGGCGGGCGGACTTCACGACCCGCCGCGGGTCGTCCTTCAGCTCGACGCCCCGGATGTGGGCCACGACCCGCCGCCAGATGTCGGCGATGTCGGGCTGCTTGGCGGTAAGATAGGCGTCTACATGCCGCTGCGCTTCCTTTGCGGCCTCGGCGCCGTAACACGCGCGCATGAACCGCGATAGCGTCACGGTGTTGAAGTAAAGCGCCTCCTCCTTTTGCGAGGACTGCGGCGCGCTCGATATCTTTTCGTCTTTCTGTTGGGTCATTGCTTCCACGTTGCAAAGAGCCCAATCCGTACCCCGGCCACACACTAATGCCGGAAAACCAAAACGGTTGCCATGAGAGAAGCGGCGCGTGTTCGCGCGCCACGCGAACACCTCTGCCTTATTGTGCCTTGGCGTAAGCGTCGCGCAATCCCACCGTGCGATTGAACACCAAGCCCGCGTCGGTATCGCGGCAGAAGTAACCCAGCCGCTCGAACTGGATGGTGTGCCCAACCGCTGCCGTTTCCAGCGCGGGTTCAAGACGCGCGTCCTTGATGACTTCGAGCGATTGGGGATTGAGATCCTTCACCGGATCGCCGTCGGCGCCGGGATCGGGGCGCATGAACAACGGGTTATAAAGCCGCACTTCGGCGTTCACGGCGTGGGGTGCGGAAACCCAATGGATGGTCGACTTGACCTTGCGGCCATCGGGCGCGTTGCCGCCCTTCGTCGCCGGATCATACGTGCAGCGCAGTTCCACGATATTGCCGGCCGCGTCCTTCACGGCTTCGCGGCAGGTGATGAAGTACGCATAACGCAAACGCACTTCCATGCCGGGCGACAGGCGGAAGAACTTCTTGGGCGGATTCTCCATGAAGTCGTCCTGCTCGATGTAGAGCTCACGGGAGAACGGCACCTTGCGCGCGCCGGCGCTGGGGTCTTCGGGATTGTTCACCGCCTCCAGCTCTTCCGACTGGCCCTCGGGATAATTCTCGATGACGACTTTCACGGGCTTCAGCACCGCCATGTAGCGCGAGGCCGATTTGTTCAGGTACTCGCGCACGCAGGCGTCGAACATGGCGATATCGACCACGCTGTTCGCCCGCGCGATGCCCGCGCGCTTCACGAAATCGCGCAGCGCCTGGGGCGGCACGCCGCGGCGGCGCAAGCCCGCCAGCGTCGGCATGCGCGGATCGTCCCAGCCGGTCACGTGCTTATCGCGCACAAACTGGGTCAGATGGCGCTTGGACAGAATAGTGTAGGTGATATTGAGGCGGGCGAATTCCGTCTGCTCGGGCTTCGACGGCACCGGCATGTTTTCCAGCAGCCAGTTGTAGAGCGGCTTGTGGTCCTCGAACTCCAGAGAGCACAGCGAATGCGTAACGTGTTCGATGGCATCGGACTGACCATGGGCAAAATCGTAATTAGGATAGATTTTCCAGGTGTCCCCCGTGCGCGGATGGTGGGCGTGCAGAATACGGTAGAGCACCGGGTCGCGCAGATTGATGTTGCCCGCCGACATATCGATCTTGGCGCGCAACACGCGCGTGCCGTTAGGGAACTCGCCCGCTTTCATGCGGCGGAAAAGGTCGAGATTCTCATCCACAGTGCGGTCGCGGAAGGGGCTGTTCTTGCCGGGCTCGGTCAAAGTGCCGCGATTAACGCGGATGTCCTCGGCGCTCTGGTCGTCGATATAGGCCTTGCCGTTCTTGATAAGGTGTTCGGCCCATTCATAGAGCTTATCGAAATAATCAGAGGCGTAATAAAGGTGCTCGCCCCAGCTAAAGCCCAGCCACTTCACGTCGGCCTGGATGGAATCGATAAACTCCTGTTCTTCCTTCACCGGGTTGGTGTCGTCGAAGCGCAGATGACAGCGGCCGCCAAAATCCTCGGCGATGCCGAAGTTGATGCAGATGGCCTTGGCGTGGCCGATGTGCAGGTAGCCGTTGGGCTCCGGCGGAAAGCGCGTCACCGGGCTTTTGTGCTTGCCCGAGGCAAGGTCTTGCTCGACCAGCGTCCAGAGAAAATTACCGACAGGTGCGGGCGCGGCGGGTTCAGCAGACATGAAAAATCCTGATCAAAAGGCTTGCGCGCTTATGCCACGCCGCCGTCATCCTGAAAACCATTCGTGATGGGGTAACGGTAATCGCGCCCGAAGGCGATGTGCGTGATTTTGACGCCCGGCGGCGCCTGGCGGCGCTTGTACTCGGCGGTTTTCAACATGCGATAGACACGGCGGACCACGGCCCTATCAAAACCTTTGGCCGCCACCGCATCGACACCCAGCTCGCCTTCGATCAGACCCTTGAGGATGCCGTCGAGAATTTCATATTCCGGCAGCGTGTCCTGGTCTTTCTGGTTGGGCTTCAGTTCGGCCGTCGGCGGTTTGGTGATAACGCGTTCGGGCATCACCGGGCCATTCGGACCCAGCGCGCCTTCCGGCTTGTTGGCATTGCGCCAGCGGCAGACCGCGAACACCGTGGTCTTGTAGACGTCCTTGAGGACGGCGTAGCCGCCGCACATGTCGCCATAGAGCGTGGCGTAACCGGTGCTCATTTCGCTTTTATTGCCGGTGGACAGCACCATCTTGCCGAACTTGTTTGACAACGCCATCAGCGTCATGCCGCGCGCGCGGGACTGCAGGTTTTCTTCGGTGATATCGGGTGTCGTGCCGATGAACAGGGGTTCCAGCATGTTGTTGTAGGCCTGCATCGCCGGACCGATGTCGATTTCGTCCAGGCGCGCCCCCAATAATTCCGCGCAGCCCGCCGCATCTTCCAGACTTTCATCGGAGGTATAGGGCGACGGCATCATGACGCAGTGCACTTTATCCGCGCCCAATGCATCGGTCGCCACGGCGGCGGCGAGCGCGCTGTCGATGCCGCCGGACAGGCCCAGCACCACCCCGGGGAATTTGTTCTTGTTCACATAGTCGCGCAGCGCCGTGACCATGGCCTGGTAGACGTTTTCCAAGCGGTCGCCGGGTGCGGTGGGCGGCTGAACGTCGCAGACCCAGCCGGAGTCCTCGCGGCGCCATGTGGTGAGAACGGTTTTGGGCTGCCACCAGGGCATCTGCACTGTCAGCGCGCGGTCGGCGCCGAGCACGAAGGAACCGCCGTCGAACGCCAGATCATCCTGGCCGCCGACTTGATTCACGTAAATCAGGGGCAGATGGGTTTCGGTGACACGGGCGACGGCGTGTGTGATGCGCACATCGGGCTTATCGAGTTCAAAGGGCGAGCCGTTGGGCACGATCAGAAGTTCGGCGCCGGATTCCGCCAGCGTCTCGGCGACGTCCTCGAACCACATGTCTTCACAGACCAGCACGCCGAGACGGATGCCGCGGAACACCATGGGCCCCGGCGCGGGACCGGCGGCGAAGACGCGGTATTCGTCGAAGACGCCGTAGTTGGGCAGATGATGCTTAAAGCGCACACCGGCGATCTTGCCGCCGTCCAGCAGCAGCGCGGCGTTATAGGTTTCGTTCTTTTCGCGCCAGGGCGCGCCGATGATAATCCCCGGGCCGCCGTCCGCGGTGGCGGCGGCCAGGTTATCGACCTCTCTTTCCACGGCATCGAGAAACGCCGGGCGATACACCAAATCCTCCGGCGGATAACCGCTGACCGTCAGCTCCGGAAATACCACGAGGTCCGCGCCGGCCTTGGCGGCCTCGGCGCGCGCGGCTTTGATCAGCGCCGCATTGCCCGCGACATTGCCGACGGTGGGATTGATTTGGGCGAGAGCGATCTTGAGGGTGTCGGTCAATTTAGAACTCAACTGTCATCCCGGCCGAGCAAAGCGAGAGCCGGGATCCATGGCGCACAACGCCGGCCGCCGGTTTTTGGCACAATGGATGCCGGATCAAGTCCGGCATGACATTGGTGTTTATTGGGCGGCGGCGATCCGCGCGTCCTTGCCGAGTTGCACGCGCTCGTCCTTGAGCGCTTCCGCGATCAGGAACGCCAGTTCCAGCGCCTGCGAACCGTTCAAGCGCGGATCGCAATGCGTGTGATAGCGGTCGCCCAGGCTGGCTTCGGACACGGCCTGCGTGCCGCCGACGCATTCGGTGACGTCCTGGCCGGTCATCTCGAAATGCACGCCGCCCGGATGCGTTCCTTCGGCGCGGTGCGCGGCGAAGAAGGCTTTCACTTCACCCAGGATGTTGTCGAAGCGGCGGGTCTTGTAGCCGCTTGAGCTTTTCACGGTGTTGGCGTGCATCGGATCGCAGGTCCAGACGACCTTGCGGCCTTCGCGCTGCACGGCGCGCAGCAGCGTCGGCAGGTGTTCGGTGACGCGGTCGGCGCCCATGCGGCTGATCAACGTCAGACGGCCGGCTTCGTTCTGCGGATTCAAGGCATCGCACAGCGCCATCAGATCGTCGGGCGTGGTCTTAGGGCCGATCTTGACGCCGACGGGGTTCTGAATGCCGCGCATGAATTCCACGTGGGCATGGTCGGGCTGACGCGTGCGCTCGCCCAGCCACAGCATGTGCGCCGAGCAGCCGTACCACTGGCCGGTGGTGGAATCGTTGCGGGTCAGCGCTTCTTCGTAAGGCAGCAGCAGCGCTTCGTGCGAGGTGTAGAATTCCGTCTCGCGGATCTGCGGCACGGTCTCGCCCGTCAGGCCGCAGGCTTCCATGAACTCCAGCGTTTCCTGGATGCGGTCGGCGAAGCGGCTGTACTTCTCGGTGGTCGCGGCGTCGGCCATGAAGCCGAGCGTCCACTGATGGACCTTATGCAGATCGGCGTAGCCACCTTGGGCAAAGGCGCGCAGCAGGTTCAGCGTGGCGGCCGACTGGTTGTAAGCCTGCACCATGCGCTGCGGATCGGGCACGCGCGCTTCCGGCGTGAACTCCATGCCGTTGATGTTGTCGCCGCGGTAGGACGGCAGCGTCACATCGCCGATGGTTTCATCGGGCGCGGAACGCGGCTTGGCGAACTGGCCGGCCATGCGGCCAACCTTGACGATCGGCATGGCGGCGCCGAAGGTCAGCACCACGGCCATCTGCAGCATGACGCGGAAGGTGTCGCGGATGTTGTCCGGGTGGAATTCGGCGAAGCTTTCCGCACAGTCGCCGCCCTGCAGCAGGAAAGCCTTCCCCTCGGCGACCTTGCCGAGCGCGGTTTTCAGGCGGCGGGCCTCACCGGCGAACACCAGCGGCGGATAGCTGCGGAGTTGTTTTTCCACAGCCGTCAACGCGGCCTGATCCGGGTACACCGGAACCTGCACGATGGGTTTTGTCCGCCAGCTTTCGCGGCTCCATTTGCCGCTGTTCGTGGCCGCCATGGGGCGCCTCTTAGGGTCATATAAAAAAGGAACGCACCCTATAATAACTCACAGGGCTCATTTCCAGGGAAAAAGCCTCGAATTCCGCGGAAAACCGCGGATTCCGAGGGGCTTAGAGGGCAGGATGCCACCTATATCCTTACTTCGGGATTAAACCCCAAAATGCAAGGCAGGGTGCCGGGGCCCCTGCTAGGCTCGCGCCCTGCATATGGGAGGATGCCATGAGCGACGTGCTGACCGCCGAAAACGACATCCGGAAGGCCCTCGTGCGCTACGCCCGGGCGCTGGATACCCGGGACTGGGGCCTGCTGGACACGGTGTTCGCGCCGGAGCTGGAGGCGCAGTACGGCGACCAGCCCGCGAGCCAGGGGCGCAACACCGTGGTCGACGGCATCCGGGGATTTCTCGACCGCTGCGGACCGAGCCAGCACCTCATGGGCAACTTCGACGTAACGGTAAACGGCACGGGCGCGACCAGCGTCTGCTACATCCGCGTCTTCCATCAAGGCAAAGGCGACCGCGCTCCCCTCACCCAGGAAACCTTCGGCAGCTATCACGCCACATGGACGCGCACCGCCGAAGGCTGGCGCGCGGTGAAGTGGCGGCTCGCGGTGAGCATGGAGTTGGGGACGCGAGAAGCGTTTGGCTTCTGACTAAACGTCCGCCCTGTCGGGCACCGGGTCGCGCATGGTGACGAATTCCTCCGCCGCCGTGGGATGAATGCCGACGGTGGCGTCGAACTGGGCCTTGGTCGCCCCGCACTTTAGAGCCACCGCGAGGCCCTGGATAATCTCCGGCGCGTCCTCGCCGACCATATGAACGCCCAGCACCTTGTCCGTGGCCTTGTCGACCACCAGCTTCATCATGGTGCGTTCGTCGCGGCCCGAGAGGGTGTGTTTCATGGGCTTGAAGCGCGAGATGAACAGCCGCACGTTGTGCGTCTTGCGCGCCTCTTCTTCCGTCATGCCCACCACCGACACCGGCGGCTGGCTGAACACCGCTGAAGCGATGTTGCCGTAATCCAGCGTCATGGGGTTTTTATTGAAGAAGGTCTCGGCGAAGACGCGGCCTTCGTTGATGGCGACGGGCGTGAGATTGACGCGGTCGGTCACGTCGCCCACGGCGAAGATGCTTTCCACCGACGAACGGTTCCATGCGTCCACTTGCACCGCGCCCTTCTTATCCATCTTCACGCCGGCCTCTTTCAGCCCGAGCGCGGCGGTGTTAGGCGTGCGGCCCGTGGCGTACATCACGCAATCGGCCATCAGCTCGTCGCCCTGATCGAACATCACCGAATAGGCACCGTCCTTTTTCTCAACGGAACGGATGATGCAGTCGCGGCGTATTTTGATGCCGGTTTTTTCCAGCTCTTCCGCCAATGTGGCGCGCACGTCCTGGTCGAAGCCCCGCAGGATCTGGCCCGAGCGGATCACCAGCGTCACATCGGAGCCCAGCGCATTGAAGATGCCCGCGAACTCCACGGCGATATAACCGCCGCCGACAATGACGACGCGCTGCGGACGCGCTTTCAGATCCAGCGCTTCGTTGGACGTGATGACAAATTGCTTACCCGGGAAATCCGGCACCGACGGCCAGCCGCCCACGGCCACCAGGATTTTCTCGGCGGTCATGCGCTTGCCGTTCACTTCCACCGTATGCGGATCGGCGATAACCCCGCGGCCGTCGACGGTGGTGACGTTGGAATCGCGCAGGATGCGGCGATAGACGCCTTCGAGACGGTCCAGTTCCTTGTCCTTGGCGGCGACCAGCTTGCCCCAATCGTGCAAGGTCTCACCGATGCGCCAGCCGAACCCAAGCGCATCGTGGAAGTGATTGGAGAAAGCCGCGCCATACACCAGC
>JAIEMI010000325.1 GCA_019752235.1 Rhodospirillaceae bacterium | reverse complement strand
GGAGCCTGGCGGTCGTTAACATTATCGGCACGCTGGTGTTTTCGGCGGCGGCCTATCAGGCCTCCCGCCAGGCGACGCTCAAAAGCATCGACGACACTCTGTGCGCCGCCGCCGAGGGTGTCCGGGGCATTGTGCCGCCGATGCTGGTCGACGAAGCCGAGGCGTCGGCCCGCACCGAGCCGCAGTATACCGAGGCCTACCGCCGCACCCACCAGGCGCTGGAACACTACTTCACGGCGACGGAACTAAACTTTCTTTATGCCATCGGCGTTCGCGCCGACGGCTCCGCCTTTGAAATTGTCAGCAACCTTTCGCCGGAACAGAAAACAGCGGGCATCGACCCCCTGCAGTCGCTGCTCCTGAAACCCTACAATCCTTCGCCAGGCATGATCGAATCCGCCCGCACCCGCGCGCGCAAGATCGACATCGCTAAGGACGAGTATGGTTACTTCCGCTCGTGCCTCGTGCCTTTAGCTTTCGTCGGCGGCACCGTGGCTATTTTCGGCGCCGATATGGAGATCACCGACGTCAATCAGCGCTTACTGCGCGACTTTCTGACCAATATCGGGCTGGGCATCGTTGTACTGATCGTGACACTGTCGGTCATTCGCGCCATCAGCAATGGCGTGGCGCGCGACGTGAATATCGTTGTGCGCGAAACAGAGGCCGTCAGCCGGCTTGATATCAAACCCGACGAAAAGCGCCGTTTCAGCGTGATCCTGGAAGTGGACCAGCTCTTCGGCGCGTTGTTCGACATGAAGAACGGCCTGAAGGCCTTCAGCAAATACGTCCCCACATCGGTCATCAAGCGCGTACTGGCTACCGGCGCCGCCGATATCGGGGGAGAACGGCGCGAACTCTCGTTGTTCATGACGGATGTTACCGACTTCACGACCATTTCCGAGCAACTGGAGCCCGAGCGCGTAATGGTCGTGATGTCGGAATATTTCAGTGAAGTCGTCGCACCGATCCTGGAGATGAACGGCACGCTCGACAAATATGTCGGCGATGCCATCTTTGCCTATTGGAATGCTCCCGCCTTGCAGACCGATCATGCGCTGTTGTGCTGCGCGGCGGCCCTTAAATCCCGCGCGGCCAGCAACCACTTGGCGGCGCGCTGGGAAGCGCAAGGTCAATTCCCCTGGCGTACGCGCTTCGGCCTGCATACCGGCCAAACCGTTTTCGGCAATGTCGGCGCGCCGGACCGCATGGACTTCACGGTGATTGGCTCTTCGGTAAATCTGGCCTCGCGGATCGAGGGACTGAACAAATACTACGGCACGCAAATTCTGGCGAGCCAGCGCCTGCGCGATTTGGCCGAGGCTGCTTTCATTTTCCGCAGCATCGACCGCGTTATGCCCAAGGGCGCGATTCATGCCTTCGAGATCTATGAACTGTTGGAGACCCGCGGCAGCTCATCAGAAAGCCCAACTTTAGAACAGTGGGAACACGCCTACGCCCTTTACAAAGCGCGAAAGTGGGCCGAGGCTCTGAGCGCTTTCGAAATCTACGCAAGCGCTCATCCCAAAGACAATGTTGCCGCATTGTATGTCGGGCGCTGCCGGGAATTCGCGGTCGCGCCGCCGGCTTCGACATGGGACGGCGTGCAGCGGTTCGACAGCAAGTAAATGCAGGATCATAAAACCATGCAAATGAACGACCTTTCGTCCGATACCTTTAAGCGGCGCACGGCGCAGCCCGGCGAGATCGTCTTTTTGGAAGGTCAGCCCGCGGACAACGCCTTCATCATTCTAAAGGGCCATGCGGAAGTCGTTATTTTCGGACCGAAGGGTGAGTTGGTGCCAATTAACCGCATGGGCCCCGGGGAACTGTTCGGAGAATTAGCTCTGTTGACCAACAAAAAGACCCGCACCGCCACGGTGACGGCGGCCGACGAATGTGAACTTCTCGAAATCAAACGCGAGGTTTTCGAGGGGCGGCTCGCGAAGGCCGATCCGCTCGTGCGTTTTATCCTTGATCATGTCAGCAAACGGCTAGTCCAATTGACCGACAAGATCGCCACCGAAAACAGCGGCACATAAAGAAAACGGTCCTGAGGTTCCGCATCGGTCTGCGTCTTGCATAATGGCCACCGACAAGAAGCACGATGTATAGCTTCATCAAGTCTTTAGCATTACCGCCCGCCAGTCTGATCATTCTCCTCGCGTTAGCCGTGCTGGCGATGGCCGTGGGGCGGCGGCGTCTCGGCTTCGTCATGGCGGCATTGGGCGTCGTGACACTGTATCTGCTGTCCACCCCGTTCGGCGCGGGCCGCCTGGCATCCTTAGTGCCATCAATTCCGCCTCTCAACGAGGCGGTTCTGATGGCCCAGGACAATAAGCCGGGCGCCATCGTGATTTTATCGGCGGGCCTTTTACCGATCGCGCCGGAATACAAAAGCGCGGCGGACATCCGGGGTACCGTCGACGAAGCGACTCTGCAGCGCTTGACCTACGGGGCTTACTTGTGGCGGCGTTTCAATATTCCAGTGCTTGTCTCCGGCGGGACTACGCCTGAAGCCGGGGGATCGTTGGCTTTCTATATGAAAGAGAGCCTGGAGCAGTCCTTCGGTGTGCCCGTGACCTGGGTGGAAGAACGGTCGCGCAACACCCTGGAGAATGCAAACTTTAGCGCCGCCTTGCTGCACGAAGCCGGCATTAAGCGGGTCGTGCTTGTGACACACGCCATCCACATGCCGCGCGCGGTGCGCTTCTTCAGCCTCGCGGGCTTCGACGTGGTCCCTGCCCCTACCGTCTATATACCCCGGGCGCGGCGCTTTCCCGTGGCCTTTGTACCCAAGCAGTCGGCATTTCAAGATAGCTACACCGCCATTTATGAGGTGCTGGGCACGGCGTGGTATCGCGCCTCAAAGGATGATTTTACCGCGCCGGCTGGGCCTTGAGACGACCACGTCCTATTTGGAATTTCTTTCCACCGTTCCCACGCTCATCGCCCAGTCATGGCAGGATGCGGCATATGCGGCGGCGCGATCGGCGTCGCGGGCAAGGTCGAGAAGAGCTCGAGAAGCCGTGTCTGAAAGTCGGCATCCGGCGGTGGGCGCTGGAGAATCGCCGGCGGCGGCGGAAGGTGCGGGCACGTTATCGCCACGACACGCCCCGCCGCCTGCGCCCTGTTTGTCCCGCAGGCCGCCAAGCCCTGCGAGCAAAGCACGATGAGCGGCATAAGCGGCATCAATACGCGCTTCCGCGTCGGCATGATCCAACTCCACTTTGTCTTTAAGAACGTCGTAGGCGCGCAAGGCTTCGGCACGCGCGGTTTCCGATTGAACCAGTATCTCGCCGGCCGTTACCCTCTGATTGGCGACAATCAATTCCCAGTTCTTCCGCTCCGCGGCACGGCCTTGCAGATTTCCGGCCGCGAAACAGCCGAGCATGGCCAGGACCGCGCCAAGGATAAACCACGGGTGCGGCATGGAGTTGTCCTTGTGCGGACGGGTTAAGGAGCGATGGTGATATGGCCGGGCGGCAAGCCGGCGTGATAAAGCGCCAGCATCCGCGCATAGGCGGATTCAAGATGCCGCGTGAACAAGGCGGTATCAAAGAGAGGCGTCGCCAGCCGATGGGACACGAGCTTGTCCCTGACCCGCGCGAGCCCTTCGCGATCGGAAGCAAGGGCTATCGCGCGCGCTTCGTAATCGGCCGCGGTGGATGCGATGAGTTCCGGCATCTCCATCGCATTCAGGAGACTGGCCGCGACGCGGCCCGCGAAAGCTTCGCCAATACGGGTGAGCATCGGCACCCCGGCCCAGAGGGCGTCACTTGCGGTGGTATGTGCGTTATACGGCAACGTGTCGAGAAACAGATCCGCGGCGCGTAAGCGGGCCAGATGTTCCGCCAAGGGCATACGTTTGGCGAACACGAGCCGCTCCGGTTCCACCCCGTGCCCGGCGGCATGGCGCCGCAGATTGATCGTCGCGGGGGCATAATCCTCCAGCAGCCACAGAACGCTGCGCGGCACGGCTTTCAGAACCCGCATCCACATCGCGAAGGTGTCCGGTAGAATTTTGAAGCTGTGGTTAAAACAACAAAAAACGAAACCCTGCGCGGGCAATCCCAACTCCGCCCGCGAAAATGTCCGGTTTGCGATAGCGCGCTTTCTGTCGTTGACCTGATAACTATGCGGCAGCCGCACAATCTTCTCGCTGTAATCCCCTTCGGCGCCGTCTGGAATGACCGTGCCATCGGCGATGATGTAGTCGATATACTCCGCCGCCATGGTGCCGGGATAACCGATGTAGGCCGCCTGTACGGGTGCGGCGCGGCGCGCGAAAATACCAGGGCGGGAGTCCTGGGTGTAACCTTTCAGGTCGATCGCGATATCAATGTCCAGGCTTCGCGCCAGGCCCGCGACATCATCGTCGGAACGGGATCCCACATCGACAAACCTGTCGAATGCGGCGGCGACGCGCGCGCGCATGGCGTCCTGCGTGTTCGGACCAAAGGAAAAAGCGGTCAATTCAAACCGGCTGCGATCGTGGCGCTCGAAGAGTTCCGCCATCAGATGCGTCGTGGCGTGGTCGTGAAAATCCGCCGAAAAATATCCGAGGCGGATTTTGGATCCTGGGGCGTGACGGGTCGCGGTAGCGTCATGCGGCTTATGATAGCGCCGCATCCAGGTTTTCGCGGCCGCATGATGCAGCGCCGGAGCATCGAACATCACCAGGGCCGACCACGGCGGCGTTGCTTTTTCTCCCTTGGCCACGCGTGTCTCCAGGTCCGCGAGATCGGCGTCCAAGCCGTCCCACTGGCAGGCCTGCAGCCGCGCATGGAGACGCGGACCGCGCAGAAAGGCAAAGTCAGGCGCGATACCCAGCGCCAGATCGTAACTGGCCGCGGCATCTTCGAATCGATTCATGTCTAAAAGCGCGTGGCCGCGATTGGCGGCTGCCGCGGCGTAGTCCGCTTGCAGGGCGAGAGCGCGATCATAACTGTCCACGGCCGCCGGCAGATACTTCAGAGCCGCCAGAGCCGCGCCCCGATTGGACCAGGCTTCAGCGTAGTCGGGTTTGAGCGCGAGCGCGTTATCATAAGCGCGGAGCGCGTCCTCATAGCGATGCAAATGGTGCAGCGATTGCCCATGGGCATTGTGGATCTGCGCATCGTCCGGTTTCAGCGCGAGCGCGGCGTGAAACGCCGCCACGGCGGCGGCGTGTTTGTGCTGCCCGGCCAGAATCAGGCCGCGATAGCGTTGCGCCTCTAGATTTTGAGGATCCAGCGTCACAGCCTGTGTGAAGGCCGCCAGCGCGTCATCATAAAGACGCAGATTGGCCAGCATTCTGCCCCGCCCCTGATGAGCCTCGGCGTAGGCGGGCCTTATCGCTCGCGCACTGTCATAGGCCGCCAGCGCGTCTTCGGTGCGGTTCAGGGCGGCCAGCGCCGCGGCCAGATTATGATGGGCCTGCGCATGGCCGGGGTTAACCTCCACGGCCTGGCGCAGCATATCCGCGGCCTGGGACATATCGTTGGTTTGGGCCGCGAGCAGCCCGAGGAAATATAGTGCGTCGAAGTGGCGGGGATCCAACCCCCGCACCTCTTCATACACGGCGCGCGCGGCGTCGAACTGGCCTTGGCGGTGCAAGATCAGGCCATCTTCCAGTTTGGCGCGCAGTGATTCGTGTGAAGCGGCGGTCGACGTCATGCCGCAGTTTAGCGCGAAAAATCCCCCAATCTAAAGACGGCGTCTAAGGCTATTTTTCCGCTTCCATGGCGCGGTGCCAGCGGTGGATATTGGAAACATAGGTGGTGGTTTCGCGGGCATTGCGCGGGCCCGTGACCCGCGGAAGACATGGAGCGATGTGACTCCAGAGCCGGGCATCGCCGCAGTGCTTCTGGGCTTTCAGGATGTTTCCCATGCCCGCGTTGTAGGACGCGAGCGCCAGATCGTGACGATCGGCCGGGGCGCGGTTCCGCCACCCCTCACGCAGCTTGCGCATATACCAGGCGCCGCCTTCGATGGCATGAACGGCGTCGCGGCGTGACAACATGCGCGGCCAGCCCAGGGCCTTGACCGCATCCCGCCACGTACCCGGCATGAACTGCGCGATCCCCTCGGCGCCCGCCGGCGAGCGCGCCGTGGGGTTGAGGCGGGATTCCTGCCAATACTGCGCCTTCAGCAGGCGCCACCGCGGGATATCCGGCCACCACGTCGCCACCGCCGCCTGAATGGCGGGATCGTAGCGCTTGGGGAAATCAGCCGAGGATGTAGGCGAGGGCCAGAACGCTGACCAGAAGCAAAGAAGTAATCGGCCATACCTCACCTTCTTGTGCGCGCTTCTCAATAGCGTCGACGGCGGCACGGAGATCAAGACCCACCGCCTTTTCGCCCACGACAACGACAAAGGCAGCCAGTGCGCCGACCAGCAGCACGCGCGCCGCCAGGTGAAGAAAAGTGGAAAGCGTGAAACTGTCCATAGATTTTGAAATCCTTATTCAAGCGGCCGCACCGACCATTTGCGAACGGCGCCTAACGGATAGTAATGCGTGCCGTCCCGCGCCTTGACCTCAAGCACGTCGTCGAAAATCACCGCCCAGTCCTTGTCCGCCGCCAGGTCGTGGCTTTCCGGCGGCGCGTCTTCCAGGCATACGGTCAGCTTCGCCGGCTTGGATTTGGCCTGCGGCATGTCGCACCTCGTTGATGTGGACGTTGATCAGTGTTTCCAGGGCACGCCGTTGACGATCAGCCAGCCGACCATGGTGATGAGAAGGCCCATGAGGCCGTAAATAATCTTATCCAGCCGTGCATGCACGCGGCCGAACGAATCCTTGATATCGCCGTAGCGTTCGGCGCAGATTTTTTCGTGCACATCTAAGCGCGTGGCGGTTACCGTATTGGCCATGATGGGGTCCGCGTTTTCCATGACAGGCCTTAAAAACCTGTCAGCGGCCCGGAAATTCCACCGCCTTTGGATTTGGCGCTATTTCGCATATGGCTCTCCGAGGTCTCGCGCGCGGTGCCGTCCGACTGCTGCCCAAACGTATTGGTGCCGAGGTTCAGATAACTGAGCAGGTTATTCACACCGCCGGCCTGTATGCCGTTTTGCGCAAGCACATTGTTCTGCAGGTCACGGAACGCCTGCATGCGGTTTTCGTCCCCGCGGAATCCGGTGTTCACATCGAACTGCTGGCGGGTATTTGTCAGATTGTTATTGAAGGTCTGCGCCGCGAGCGCGTTGGCCGCGTTGGTATTTTGCGCCGAGAGATTGTTCGCGGCGTCCTGGAAGCCGAACGAAGCCCCGCGGGTGAATCCCTGATCTCTCAGGGCGGCCTCGGTCTGGGCGCGGTTCATATCGCTGTCGGACAGGAATTGGCTTTCGCCCAAAAGGCCGCGATCGCCGAAAGCGCCCGCCTGCGACTGCCGCAAGCGGTAGCCGCTCAATTGACGATCCGCGTTGCGGTCGAAATTTGACAGCGTGCTGTCGACCACGTCATCGGTGTAGCCCTTCCGGTAGGGCTCCATGAATGACGCCCCGGTCTGCGCGCTGACGGTAGGGGCGGACACCGGTGTCGGCGCGTCCCATTCGCTATTGGGAAAGAGCCGGGAAAGATCGCCAAGGCCGTAATAGCCGGCCTGCGTGTAATTCCCGAGACCGGAGCCCAGGTGCGCAAGCGCATCGATATTGCCCTGCTGCCCGGGGCTGACGCCGTTCGGCCCAAGCACATTCCCGAAGGTGTTGTACCCGGTCCACCACTGATCTCCGATAATCGGCATCGTGGTGTTGCTGGTCTGTCCCGTGGACGAGCCGTAGGTGCTGGACGAGCCCCTTTGTGCATTTCCGGAAACGTTGCCGCTCATTTTACAGATCCTTTGTCATGTAGATGCCGGCCTTTTGTCCGCCGCCGATGGTCCGCAGCCACCCGTCCCGCGCCGCCAGCATCGTTGCTCTTTGGCAGCCCTGCTTTCGTCCATAGTTTTCGATCTCGGCTTGCAGAGGAAGAATGTCCTCAAGTCGGCCGCCGGCGAGAAACACGTTGATCACCTTCATGCGCGGGAATTGGCAGAACTCCGTCACGAGGCCCGAGGTATCCTTCCGCCAAAGCCTCATGCGCCCGGCTATAAGGGCCGCCAGAACATCGTCCTCGGTGTGGGTTCCGCCGGTCATTTCGATGGCCGGCAGGAGCGCGGCGCGGCATAGCGCCCATTCCCGGGCGATTTCGAAGATCACTTTTTCTGCCCGCTTCGGCTGATGTCGAAACTGAACTCACCGGCACGGTAAAAGCTGGGCGCGGCATCCGCCGTGATCTTGTACTTAATCTGCCGGCCCTTGATGCGCACCGATAAACGGCGCGTGTTTGCGGTGATAGGGTAAGGGCCATACGTGCGTTCGGCACCTTGCGGCGTGTTGCGGGAATAGAACGTGATCGCCACGCCGCCGCGCAAATCATCGAAATCCGGCCTGACGGCTTTGACGAAAGCGAACGTTTCTCCGTCGGCGATATTGAAATAGGAGGTTTCAAGGCTGGACGCGCGGGCCGAACCGCCGTTCGTAAAATCCTTCTCCTGATAGAAAACATGGCCGTTGGAATCCGTCGCCAAGGGAAACGGAAAGATGCCGGCGTCTATATAGGACGTGCGGTCGTAAGCCCCGGAAACCCAATTTTGGTCGGCGAAATTGAACACGTGGTAACGCGAGCATTCCACGCCGTCGCGTTCATCGGGGTAGAAAAACCAGACTTCCGACCGCGCCGCCAGATGAGCGGCATATATTTTTGAACCCTGAACGTCGGCGAGATTGTCGCGAAAATCCCGCTCTGACGGGTTGGCGAGCGGTATCGGCAGCCCGCCTGCGTACTGGTAGAATTTCCCCTGCTTCGACACCCAGAAGAATATGCCGTTGACCTGCGTCGCCGCATTGGGGCCGATGAGGCCGCAGCCTTCACCAATCAAGTCGAAGGCATAGACCACGGACGGATCGGGCACGGACCGCATGCGGTAAACCGCCGTGTCCGTGAAAATCAGATTCTCACGGTTGCCGGCGAGGCCGCGCACGATGCGCGACCCGTGGGACAACGTATAACTGCCCGCGACATTCGCGCCGGAGGCGCTCCAGTCCTGGTTGTTCTCCGTCGCCGACCACGCCATGCGCATGGGATCCAACAGGCCGGTGGTCGGGTTTGTCGCGCCGCAGGCAACCAGGTTGCGCTCGGCCGTGACAAATACACTGCCCGCCGCTGTCGGCGCGCCGGGGAGCTGCGCCGCCGTCGTCAGAGGTTTGATCGAGACGTTGTCGACGCGGCCGTTGAACGCGCCGCCGCCGTCGAAAATCACCGCTTGCGCCGTCGCCGTGGGCGCATGGAACGTGCGTTTGTACGTACCGGTGGCCGCGATTGCCGCGCCGATCGTCGACGTCCCGATCATCGGCACGATTGTGCCGCTATTGCGCGTGACATCGAAGCGCAGCAGATGCCAGCAGCTTCGCACCAGGGATATTTGCTGGCTGAGCCGGGCGCCGCCCGAAGCGGACGACGTCCCGCCGGCAAGCGACCAGCCGGATCCAAAAACCCATGTACCCGAGGATGAAAAATCGCCCGCGCCGACAAGCTCCGGCGCCGATGTATTGGGAACCCATTCATAAATCGCGCCCCAATTGGGATTGGCGATGAGATTTTGCCCCCAATTGGCCAGCGACCAGGTGCGGGCGTCCAGCTCCTGGGCCGAAGACGGCGATCCATACCCGCCAGTGCCATAGCCGCCGGTGCCGTAGCCGAGGCCGCCGAGATTCGAGGTGTTGCCCGGCTTTAAGCCATACTCGTAGTCCACCGCGCCGCCCACCGCGGCGGTGGATTGTGTGGCGGCCGTGGACGCCGTGAACGCATAGGACGACGACGACAGAACCGAGGACACGGTATAGCCGCCGGTGACCAGCACGTTGGCGGCGGACGCCGCCGAGAACGTCACGCGCTGATCCACGACGAGGCCGTGCGCATCGTCCGTGACGGTGATCGTCGCCGAGCCGCTGGACGTTGTGAACGGATTGGTCAGCTCCCCGCGTTCCACGACCGGCGTGGCGTCGTAAAGCGTGCCGTCCTGATCCATGACGTGAAGGCGCTGGTGCGTGCCGAAGGCCGCCCACGCCGTGCGCGCAAGATCGGCCCAAGCGTAGGCGCCCCGGCAAATCCCCGTCAGCGCCGACGACGCGGCGATTTCCTGGCCGTAGATCGTCTCCATCTTGCCGTTCACGGAACGCATTTTATCGGCGGAAATATAGGCAGGCTTCGCCGCCAGCGCGCTCTCATCGCGAACGACCGTGGGGCGGAGCGGAATGGTGGTGAACATGGGTGTTTTTAGCTCTCTGCATTTTGGATGGCAGGGCTGTGACGTCCGCGTTATCCGGTCGCGATAGCTAACCTAGGACCGCTTCAACGCGAAAAGATCAGACTCCAGAAGGCCAAGCCTTAGAAGGCCAAGCCTCTTCAAAGGCTGTACCACGTGGCCCGCGCTTTTCCGTGGCGCTTGATGCGTCCGGCGGCGACAAGCTCACGCAGGCGAACCTTCAGCGTGTTTGGGTTCGCCTTGGTATGCTTCGCGATCTCCGTCACGGTAAGGCGCTCGTGCTTTTTGAGCAGCGCCACGACTTTCAGCGAGAGCGCCGGCAACGCTGCGTCACCGTCTCCCGCGGCCTTTTCCTTTTCGACTTTAGCCGCAAGAGTCGTCTTCTGCTTTTTCAGGCAACGCAAGAAAAAGCCAATCCACGGCTCCCAATCGGGGCTTTTTCCTTTAAGCGTCGTCTGAGTCCGGCGCAGCGCCTTGTAGTATAAGTCCTTGTTGTCCTCGATCACGCTTTCGAGCGAGGCATAAGGGACATAGCTGTAGCCCGCTCTCAACAACATGAGCGTGGTGAGAACGCGGGAAAGCCTGCCGTTGCCGTCCTGGAAAGGATGGATTGCCAGAAAAACCACGGTAAACACCGCGACAATGAGAAGCGGGTGAAGACTACGTTCGGCGACAGCTTTGTTGACCCAGCGCACCAACGCTTCCATTTCGCGCGGCGTATCAAAGGGCGTCGTGGTCTCGAATACGATGCCGACCTCTTTGCCGTGTTCGTCAAAGGCAACGACATGGTTAGGGAGTTTTTTGTACTCACCGCGATGGCGCGCATCTTTCGTGCTATGCCGCAAAAGAGTTTGATGAAGCTGTCGAATGTGATTTTCGGTGATGCCCAAATCTTCGTAAGCCTGAAAAATCAGGTCCATCGTTTCGGCGTAGCCCGCCACTTCCTGCTCATCGCGACTCTTGAAAGAAGTCGCCGCGAGCCGCGACAGCAGGACTTCCACCTGCATGTCGGTCAGCTTCGCGCCTTCGATTCGGGTGGACGAGCCGACGCTTTCTATCGTGGCGACCTTCCGGAGCTGGCGCAGCCGCGCCGGCGAGAGATTCTTGAGAGCTTCCCATTTGCCCTTGAATTCGTCGATCTCGGCGATCAGCTTGAGAAGGTCTTGGGTAATGGAGATTTTGGGGTCTTGCATCGGCGCCCTCGCATATCCGATTAATACCCGATTATACCCTATTATACCCGATATTGCGTGCAGAAAGTCTGGCTCCGCGCGCATCCGCGGGGAGGCCCCGCTGCGCCTCAGCGCCGGAGATACGGCCAGCGCGACTCGTCTGCTTAGGGGCTCTCAGCCAAAGGATTGATAAAGTCGCTGCCAGACGCCGCCATGACACAGGTCCATGTTTCTACGGCAAATCGTGTGCGTGGCGTGCCCCTTAGATGTGATCTTCTGCTAAGATGTTGCAGTGAATCGCTCAACGTCAAGAGGTGCGTAAATGAATTCACTTATTTCTCCGGAGTACGCGGCGCTGAATAAGCAGCTTCATCACGAGCGCGCGGACTTCGGCGCGACGGCGGGAAAGAATGCGCAATTTGTCATTTATTATGCCCGGAAATATGGGCTTAAGTCAGTTTTGGACTACGGCTGCGGCAAGGGAACGCTAAAGGTTGCCTGCGCTACTCAGGCGCCGGACTTAAATATTTGCGAATACGATCCTGCAATAGAGGGCAAGGAAACGATGCCCGCTGGCAAGTCCGATTTCCTGGTTGCCCTAGACGTTATGGAACATATCGAGCCAGATCATTTAAGGGCCGTTTTACGGCACATACAGGGCGCGGGCGCAAAGGCGGTTATGCTGGTGATCGACCTGAAGCCTGCCTCCAAAACACTTCCCGATGGACGCAATGCCCATCTCATTGTGCAGCCCGGAAAATGGTGGCTGAATAAGTTGCGTAAGCACTTCCAAGTCCTTCACAGCGAAGAGGGTAATGGAACCTTGCTGTACCTGGGCCGCCCGCTACCTTCGCGTGACGCCGCTTAACTATACTGGCGGATCCTAGGCGCCACAGTCGCCCTTCGGGAACGCTTTGCTCGCAAAGATTAATTTCATACCTCACACTCTTCGAAACAAATAATACAGAGACATGCTCCTTAGACAGGGCGGTGCATCACTTCAATGTTGTCGACTTCCTTGTTAACAGGAAGAGAATGAATGGCGCAGATCAACTCTTGGAGCTTACCTACAATTTCTGCTTTTGTTGGTTGTGGCGTCTCCTGTCCTAAAGTCGCGGATGGTTTGGGATTCTTATACGTTCCATCGCCATTGTCTTTCGCGCCGTGCATAACGATATCAGGAACCTCAACAAATCCGCCGCCAGGAAGGCAGCGGTTCAATGCGTCAAAATTCGGAAAATGATCTGGGATGCATAAACGTCGATCAAATGTTGATTTATATTGCGCGCGTATTTTGTCATTTCCAATCACCGCATAATGAAAGCGTAACCCTCGCCACCAGCGCCAGCTGTTCCACGAGAACCACCACCACCGCCGCCATTTCCACCAGTGCCCCCGGTCCCCGAAGATCCACCACCACCGCCCCCACCGCCATACATTCCGCCAGCGCCGCCCACCGCGTTTGCATCTGACCCGCCGCCACCGCCCATGAATCCGCCGTTTCCGCCAGCACCTGCACCACCACCGCCTCCGCCGCCGCCCATGCCACCATCGCTACCAGCGCCACCGGTGGAGCCGTTGCCTCCCGCACCTACTGGAATAATGTAAATTGCTGGACGCGCGCCATCGAATGCTGCGCTGTTCGGAATAGTTCCCCGAATTAAACTGAGGCCACCCGTGGTGCTGGAACCTGCCGCTTTTGAGCCGCCGCCGCCGCCGCCATCAGCAGCTGCTCCAGATCCGCCAAACCCCGCCCCGCCAGCCGCGCGATCGGAAATCGCAGCGCCTCCTGGAAACCTGATACTGCCGCCCCCACCGGAGGAAGAGGTCCCACCATCGATCGCGCTGCCGCCTGCGCCTCCCGTTCCGTACGGACTGCCCGGCGCGCCGCCGCCGCCGCCCGCACCTGCGCCCCCAGATACCGCACCACCAGCGCCGCCCGTAGCATTGAAATCTCCACCGGCGCCCACACCACCAACGCCGCCTGCGCTAGCAGAGGTTGGAGCGCTTCCCCCAGTTGCGCTAACCGTCCATCCAGATGTTCCAGCAGATATGCTTGTTGTTCCCCCTCCGCTGCCAGCTGGGCCGCCAGCCCCAATGGTGATAGTCAATGTTTCACCCGCAACCACTGCCTTTCTTGCCTCTGCGTATCCACCACCGCCGCCGCCCGATCCAAACCCGCCGCCACCTCCGGTAAAGCCGCCAGCACCCGCCCCCATGCTGCCGACGATCAATTGGGTGACGCCCGACGGCACAGTCCATGTGAATGGACTCCCACTAGTGCTGAAATATTCTATGAGTCGACCAGAGCCGTTAGCGCCCCCAACCAATCCGAATTCAGCCGCAATATCCGTCATATCGCCGTACTCCCGACAATTTCCATTCTGATGGCCCCCGCACTGACGAATGTGAACAACAAAACTGGGCCAGTTAAGCCTGAGCCAGTCCAAGTCCTGTCAGCAGAGGTTCCGTTAATCGATTGCGAATTTCGTCCAGCAGTGACTGTCGTCCCCGCGGCAGGGGACATTTCGAGAATCGCAAAATTGTCTGCAGCTGTGAGCGTCGGAAGCGTTGCCGTGCCGCCCGTAATTCGATAACGCCGACGCGCGGCCATCACGTTTATGCCGCCAGTGAATGTACCCGTAAGCGTTCCAGTATTGGCGAGGATTTCAGGTAGTTCAGATGTATCAACCGAAATCTGGATATTTTCATTCCCACCAGAATTCTGTACGGCAATATCGATGCCGGTGCCTTCGGTGATTTTCTGACCGAGGTATCCCGCCGTGGTGTCGCTGGATGAATTGAGAACCGTCCCCGCCGTCGCCGGCAAAGCAGCCGTCGCAATGGCCGTTTCCATCTGCGTCTTATTCACAGCATCGGTCGCAGCGGTTCCCGCCGTGACGCCTGAAATCTTGCCCGCAACCGTCACCGCGCCCGGGAGGTTCGTGGGCGAACCGTTGTAGCAGTCGGCCCCGTCGCAATAGACGGACATGTACTGCCCGTGTGCAATCGCCACGCCGCTTCCAGCGGCGGTCTTCACCGTCACCGTCTGCCCCGTTGCGTTCTTGATGAGATCCCACTGCCACTCGACGGAAGGCACCGTCAGGGCCGCGACCGCGGACAATGATCCCGTCAACACCAACACCGCGCACTGCCCGGTGTTGGTGGCGACATAGTTCGACCACGACAGTGTTTGATCGCCGGTCAGGGCGATGGACTGATAGCCCTTGGACCCGCGATCCAAGAGGCGCAGGACTTCGTTCAGCTTGTCGTCGCCCCAGGTATTGGTGTTGGAACCCTGGCTTTGCTGCCGGGCGCCGTAGCGTGATGTTGCTGTGTCGGTCATACGGCGCTTCCATCCGCGTAGCGCCAGACGCCGCTCGCGTCCATCCAGGCGGGTTTGCTCGTGTCGGTGATGTAGATGCCGCGATAGCGGAATTTGGTGCCGGCGGGTTTAAGGGCCGCGGCATAGGGCGGAAAATACACCGGCTGCGCGGTTTGCGCGGCGATATATTGCTCGATATCGCGCCGGCTTAGTGTGGTGAGGCTCAAGGGCGTCTTCTCCTCAAATGATGCTGCGGATATCCACGCTGCCGCGCACCGGCGCGCCGGACCAGCGGTTCAATGTGTCGTCGTTGAGGATGTCGCGCACGGCCTCGTCGAAGGCGTTTTTCCAAAGGCCGATGCGTCCATCATCCTCGACGTGGGCGGTGATCTCCATCAGCGCGCCGTAGAGCAGCAGGTCCGGATACTTGGTGACCAGCGTGTTTGACGGGTGTTCGGCCGAGAGCGGCGACGGGGCGGCGTAGTAAAACATCTTGAGGCTGCGCGCGGTATCGGGCACGGGCCGCAGGTACAGCGACGCGCCGAAGGCGGCATAGGCCCGGGGGCTGCCGGCCGCCGTGCCGGGACAGTCGTTGTGCAGGGTCACAAGATCCTTCTGCGCCAGAACCGCCGCCGGGTTCCGGTTCAGGACCAGCATCTTCATCATCACGAAATCGGCGGGCAGCGCCACGGTTTCCACGCCGGCGGCGGTGGAGAACGCGGTGGCCGTCTCGAACTCGCGTGTGCGCAGGCGCCGCACGATGCGCCGTTCGGCCTTGGCGATGGCGCGCCGCACCGCGCCTTCAATCGCGCCCGGCGAATATTCGGTGACATCGGCCACCAGATCATTGCGGTCGAGGGTGTCCAGAATCTCGGTCTGGAGCTTGGCATAGGTGTCGATGGACATGGACGCGCCTCTTCCTCAAAATCAGATGAAAGCCTTACGCTTGCCGATGCGTCCGCCGCCGGTGCGGATATGGCGGTAGTCGATGTCGTCGAGAAAGGTGTTGTACTTGTCGCGGTCGTAGCCGCCGCCCTTGGCGGGGTCGTAGCCGCTGGCCGTTTTCCAGGCGTTGTCCAGGATCAGCGGCACCCGCGCCACCACGGCGCCGCGCCGCGCGGCCTTCCAGCCGCCGTTGCCTTGCCAATCGTTGGCGTCGCGCTTGTTGGCTTCCAGCACCTCGTCCACCGGCATGGTTTCGCGAATGTGCAGAAGCCCGTCCTCCAGCTTCATGTACTTCTTCCGCCGCGTCAGCGGGTCGACGTCGAACAGCAGCCAATCGGCCATGTGACGTCTCCACCGGACGGGAAAATAAAAATCCGCTCGCGAGAAACGCGGGCGGATTGATGCAGCAGATAATTCGTATTTATATTTTCGCCGTCTCAAGTCGAGAAAATCCGCACATCCGCGTTCGATTTTTTCCGCGCTCGCCTTTCGTGGGGCGCGATTGTTCGATAGACTGCGGTTAAAGGGCCGCGTTCCGCGAAGGCAAAATCGCGGCGTTCCGGGGGTTTGCGTGGAAAAAGTAAAATTCGTGGTGGCCACGCGCGTCAGCGCCGCGGACTTCTATGAAAAAACCGCGACCGGCCGCTCCCTGCGCGCCTACAACTTCCCGTTTCTCGAAGTCTGGCTGTTTCCGGAGAATCGGACCGGCCTGCCGCAGCTTTACAACAGCGTGATTCAAAAAGCCGGCGCGGAGCCGTCGATGATGATCTTCGCCCACGACGACATTCACATTCTCGATTTTTACTGGATCGACCAGCTGCTCAACGCCCTCACGCGGTTTCAGATCGTCGGCCTCGCGGGCAACACACGCCGGGTGCCGCGCCAGCCGTCCTGGGCCTTTATCGACGAGAAATTCACCTGGGACGCGCGGGAAAATCTCAGCGGCGTGGTCGGTCACGGCCCCGGCTTCCCCCCGCGCAGTCTCGACGTGTTCGGCGCGCCGGGTCAGCAGGTGAAGCTTCTCGACGGCCTGTTTCTGGCCACCCACAGCAAAACCCTCATCGACTCGGGCCTTGCCTTCGACGAGCAGTTCGATTTTCATTTCTACGATATGGATTTCTGCCG
Organism: Rhodospirillaceae bacterium; assembly: GCA_019752235.1. Classification (GTDB taxonomy): domain Bacteria; phylum Pseudomonadota; class Alphaproteobacteria; order Rhodospirillales; family Rhodospirillaceae; genus SHVO01. The sequence continues at coordinate 3,433 of JAIEMI010000325.1, read as the reverse complement.
CCAGGCCGAGGCGAAGAACATCACCTGCGGCACATGGCCGTTGTCGGTCATCCACGAAAGCGGCGGCGGCTACAACTCCGACTCCTGGCGCAAATCCTATGCGGCCTATCTCGCGAAGTGGGGCGAATAATGGAGCAGACGCCCGCCCATGAGCACCACAACCCCGATCTGCTGCGGTTTATCCCCGCCGATGCACGACACATCATCGAAATCGGCTGCAGCTCCGGCGCGCTGGCGCGGGAATTCAAGAAGATCGCGCCCACATGCGACTACCTGGGCGTGGACGTCGATCCCGCCTACGCCGCCTTGGCCCAACGGTACTGCGACAGCACGCTCGCCCTCGACGTCGAACAGGCCGGCGATGAGTTCTGGCGGGCCCAAGCCACGCGCGCGTGCTGGGTCTTTGGCGACGTGCTGGAGCACCTGAAAGATCCTTGGGCGGTCCTGCGCAAGATTCGCGCGGTCATTCCGGCCCACGGCGTTGTGGTGGCGTGCATCCCCAACGTCCAGCACTGGTCCATCCAGGCGCGGCTGGCCAGTGGCTCCTTCGACTACCAGGCCGAGGGCCTCATGGACAAAACCCACCTGCGCTGGTTCACGCGCGCATCGTTGATAAAAATGTTCGACGAGACGGGATTTAAAGTCACGGAAGGCATGCCCCGCGTCTTTGACGAACCGCAACGCGAAAAAGCGTTGCCGGTCATTGAACAGATGGCGAGACTGCTGGGCGCCGACCCGAAACAGGCCGTGGCTGATGCGCTGCCGATACAGTACGTGGTGAAGGCGGTGGTGAAATAATCCCGGCGCATTACGTCGTTAATAGAAGTTTGGGACCAGCGCTTTTCATCGCCTTCCAAAAGGCACCCTGCGCCGCCTGATAGAATGTTTGATCACTCGAGTCGATATCGTGGTAAGCGCCACCACACAGCGTAACACGACAATCCACGACCTCGCCGCCATTGAGAATGCCAGACTTCGCGGCGTCCCTCACACCTTTTTCCACGCTGCCGATGTATTCCTTCGCCACAACGCCGCCAACAGTTTCATTGACGAACTCAAAACCCTGCCCGCGCTCGAGCGGCTGAAGACGGAGGATGACACGAGCAAACTCCGCTTTGCCATCTTTCAAGGGGGCTTTGTGCGAATAGTCCGCTAGTGCCGTACGGCTAATTGTCTCTCGGTAAATTTTATCGGGCATTGATCAATCATAACTAAGCGGGGATTTGCCGCAGAATAATATACAACTTGCAGCAACGAAGCGAGGTCGACATTCCTAAAGAACGAGACGACAACGGACCTCCACCATTCGATTAACCCGAAATGCTAATAATCGTTAAATCGTAAGCGCGGCTTTTTCGGGACACGAAGCGGAATGCGCTGTGGGGGAGGTGGTGGCAGCGTTGGGCTCTTGAAAATTCCGTCTTTAATTAAATCTTGGGCACTGCGTGGCCCTTTTCCACGTGCACCGAAAGCACCAAATGCTAAGGAACCCGTCAACTCCCCCAGATTATACGCAACTGGGCTATTAATTTCGGCGAGCTGGGTTTTTACTTTTTCACGCTCAAAATTTCTATCGAAATGCCCAAACTCTCCACCCAGACCCGTGGCGGTCTGAGCACTGGCCCTAAGACGATCTCCTATATCGGGAAGTGCGTTACCCGACCCACGCCGAAACGCGTCATGCACGTCATGAGTATACTTGTTTATACGTTCGCGAAATGTCGGCTCTGGTGGATCAAAGAAAGATTGCGGGATCGGGTTTGGTTGAATCACGTCCGATGATTTATTGATATGCGAATAAGCATTCTGTAACTCAGCTTTGGCTTCGTTAGGATTCCAATACCCTTTTGGATCGTGCATTTCCTGGGTGCTTGGCGCGGCAACCTGCGGCATAGCGCCAAATCCAGGTTCTAAAGGTTTATTCGCAACCTCTGCGCTCAACGCCCGCGCCCGCCAGATGTCATTGGTGGACATAGGCGGGCCACTAACCAGCGGAGCAAAGCTTTTATCGGTCTGCCCCAGGGCATTCTCCAGCCCAGCATTCTCGAAGGGTTTGCGGTAGTCGAAGCCGCTTAGAATTCCTTGGCGCGGCACGTCATCTTGCGGATTAAGCAACTTCAGTCGCTGCATAATCGGAATATCGTCAAACATATTTCTGCTCATACCCTCTCCTTTTCATGAAAAAAGAAGGCGCGGTTTCCCGCGCCCTCTTCCGTCTCAGATTTTCCTCGTCGCGTATGGCGTCTCTACGTCATGCCGTAGACCGCGGCGTGGGCGTTGGGCGCATCGGGCGCCAGCGTGTACTCCGACACGACGAACTCCGCGCTGGCGTCGCCGGTCTTCGCCAGCTTGTTGACCTCGAAGTTGCGCAGCATGGCGACACTGACGTGGCTGGTATCGATCAGGAACGCCGCCTGCTTCAGGAACGTGCTGGACTGGATCGCCAGCTGGCGATTGACCACCACGTCGACCGTGCCGAAGTCCGACAGCCATTTATCCACGCTGCCGATGGCCACGGCGGGGCTGTTGGGCTTGGCCTCGTAGCGCACGTCGGCGGTGGACGGCGATGCCGAGAAGGCAAGCTGCGAGAACCTGCGTTTCAGGGCCGGCGGCACTTCCAGAATGCTGGGCGCGCCGCCGTCTTCGAAGGCCATCTGGTGGGCCGAGGCCAGATAGTCGTAGGTCAGCGCGGTTGAGGCGCTGAACGTGCCCACCGCGCTGGCGCCGTCGCCCGTGGCGGGTGCGACGGACACCGCCGAGGACACACCGGTCACATTGGTGATCCAGGTCGGCAGACCGCCCAACAGGCGCGCGGTGGAGCCGCTATCGGCGCGTTTGGCCTGGTTGGAATGCAGCACGACTTCCATGTCGCGGCGCAGTTCCAGGCCCTTCTTCATGCGCAGGCGCATGAGTTCGTCCTCGCGCCCCGCCAGGTTGACGCTCTGCAGGGTGCCGGAGACGCCGTAGTCGCGTTCCGAAATCTGCAGAATGTTGCCCAGGCGCGTGGTCGACACCGCCGTGGACACGGTGATGGTGTCGCCTTCCAGCCGCGAATTGGTGGCCGGCGTATCCAGCACGTCGGTCTGCCATTCGTGATTGATGGCCTTGGCTTTGGTTTTACGCGCGTTGGAGAACAACGGCGTTTCATCGGGCGAGAGCATCGTGATGGTGCTCGCAAGATCCTCGCGCACGCCTTGCGACAACGGCACCGTGACGGTGCCGGTGACTGTAGCCATGGTGTTATCTCCTGTTTAGCGCCGGCGCAGCGAGGCCTTGGCTTTGTGCAAGGCCACCGCGTTGTCGACATTGGGGTTTTTACGGAAGGCGTCGGTGAGGAGACGGATATTTTCGGACTGTGGGCTGGCGGCGGTTTTGGATCCCGGCTTGAACGGCAGCGGCTTGCCCCGCACCGCCAAGGCGGCCTTGGGCTTCA
>JAIEMI010000229.1 GCA_019752235.1 Rhodospirillaceae bacterium | reverse complement strand
CGTCGCCCGCCACCACCACCTTGCCGTCCTTGCGCACGGCCAAAATCGTCGTGCCGTGCCAGTTGGTGGGATCGTGTGCCGCCATGCATCATGCTCCAAAATCAAACGGCGGACTTCGCCCGCCGTGTCCATCAACATGGCGTGTCCGGGAGCCGGTTTCAAGCCGACGGCAAGGGACTGGTTTTGCGCAGTTTCAGCACCACGGGAACATGGTCCGAGGGCGGCGTCCAATGGCGGATGTCCATCAGCACTTCAACGCCGGCAATCCGTGACTTCAAGGGTTGCGTGACCCAAATATGATCCAGCCGCCGGCCTTTGTTGGCGGCCTGCCAGTCGGCGGCGCGGTAACTCCACCAGGTAAATACCGGATCGCCGGCGGGCACCACTTCGCGCAAGGTGTCGATGAATTGCAGGGCGCGTTTCATGCGTTCCAGCGCCGCGATCTCGATGGGCGTATGGGTGACGATGCGCGACAGCTTGACGTGGTCCCAGACATCGGCGGGCAGCGGCGCGACATTGAAATCGCCGGCGACGACGATTTCATCGCGGTAACCGTGATTGCCGGCGAAATGATCGGCGACGGCGTCGCAGAACCTGAGCTTGTGGGCGAACTTCGGATTGCGCTCGATATCCGGCAAATCGCCGCCGGCGGGCACATACAAGCTATGAACGCTCAGCCCGTCCACTGTCGCGCTGATGTGCCGGGCATCGTCGCGGTCGCAGTGGGGATAGCGGTGGATGTTGGACAGCGGCAGTTTCGACAGGATCGCAACGCCGTTATAGCCCTTGTAACCCGCCACCGCCTGATGGACGTAACCCATCTCGGCGATGGCCGCGGTGGGAAAAGCCTCCGCCGCCGCTTTGGTTTCCTGCAGGCAGATGACATCGGCATGCGTGTGTTCCGCCAAGCGCTCCAGCAGCGGCAGACGTTTGCGCACAGAATTGATGTTCCACGAGGCGATGGTCAGCATGACGCCTGAGAGCCTACCCCAAAAGAAAATGGCGCCCGGTGTGGGGGGACACCGGGCGCCTAACACTTGCCAAGAATGGTAGGGGAAACCATTTCCCGGCGCGTCTGACGTCATTGCAACGTCGACGCTCGTGGAGCCGATATAGGACCGGTTTTATTTTTCGCAAACTGTCATGGTTGCATAGCCGCCATGCGCCTTATGCAACACCTGCTTAACAGCGTAATTCGTTGAAAAAACAGGGCCCTAGACCATAAAGCGCGGTGGGTTTTTCGTGACTTTTTTGAGCCCATGCCGGGTTTTCTCACGAAATAAGACTCATTTGCGGGCCGATTGCGTCGCAACAAGGACTCTCTTCGCGCGCGAATCGTTGTGAGTTAATTACGGTCGCCGCGGTCGCCGCTTTTGCGGGTATCGTAACGGAACAGCGCCTTGTCCAAGTTCACCCCCGGCCTGGCGTCGAACAGGCTGACGGTGACTTCTTTGTTTTGCGGATCGAGCACGCGCCACTGCTTCAGCTCAAAGGGCCCGTCGCTGAAAACCATGGTGAGCTTTCCCGCGCCGGGATCTTTGCTCATGGCGGACGTGACCTCGACGGTGCCGGGGCCCAGCTTCACGCCCATCAACTTCACGGCCGGATCGTTGAAGGACAAATTCTCCTTCAGCAAAATCCCCGCGGGCGTATCGCCCAGGCTGATGTGGCTGGCGTCTTTCATCTCCGTATCGACGTAAATCAGGAACGCGCCGTCGGCCACCATCAGCATCGGTGTCGGCGGATCGTAGACCAGGCGCATCTTGCCGGGGCGCGAGAGATAGAAATCACCCTCGACGCTGCTGCCGTCGGGGTTCACCTGCAGAAAACGCGCTTTCAGGGTCTTGATGGCGTTGAGATAGCTCTCGGCCTTTTTCAGCGCCGCGGTTTCCGCTTCGCTCAAGGCATAAGCGGGCAGCGCCGTGGTAAGCGCAGCGGCCGCCGTAAAAAGAAGAAACGCTCTGCGCAGCATGGCTAGTCCTGTTCCGTGATCGTGCCGTAACACTGGCCGCACACTATGGCGGGCATATGGCCGAGTCCACACATCAACGGCGCTTCCCGGAAAAGGTTGCCCTTCCAGGTGCTTACAAATCCTGCGACGGCGGCAGCAGAACTTCGCGCTTCCCGACATGGTTGGCGCGGCTGATCATGCCTTGCTGCTCCATATCCTCGATGATCTTGGCGGCGCGGTTATAGCCGATCGAGAGATGGCGCTGGATGAAGCTGGTGGAGGCCTTGCGCTCGCGCGCGACAATCGCCACGGCCTGGTCGAACAGGCCGTCGCCGGTGGAAGTATTGCCGCCGGTCGAGAAGCCCGGCACATCGTCCAGATCGTTTTCCTCCGTCACGGCTTCGATATAAGACGGTTCAGATTGTTCGCGCTGGTGACTGGTGACCTGTTCCACTTCCTTGTCGCTGACAAACGGACCGTGCACGCGGGTGATACGCCCGCCCGCCGCCATATACAGCATGTCGCCCTGGCCCAGCAGTTGCTCGGCGCCCTGCTCGCCCAGGATGGTGCGGCTGTCGATCTTGCTGGTGACCTGGAAGCTGATGCGCGTCGGGAAGTTGGCTTTGATGGTGCCGGTGATGACGTCCACGGACGGACGCTGCGTCGCCATGATGACGTGAATGCCGGCGGCGCGCGCCATTTGCGCCAGACGCTGCACGGCGGCTTCCACATCCTTGCCCGCCACCAGCATCAGGTCGGCCATTTCGTCGATGATGACGACAATGTAGGGCAGCGGCGTCAGGTCCAGTTCCTGCTCTTCGTAGATCGGCTTGCCGGTCGTGGGCTCGAAGCCGGTCTGCACGGTCTTCTTCAGGGCCGTGCCCTTTTTGGCGGCTTCTTGCAGGCGCTGGTTATAACCGGCGATGTTGCGTACCGAGAGCTGGCTCATGGCGCGGTAGCGGTTTTCCATTTCGCGCACGACCCACTTCAAGGCCATCACGGCTTTACCGGGTTCTGTCACCACCGGCGCCAGCAGGTGCGGGATGCCGTCGTAGACCGACAGTTCAAGCATCTTGGGGTCGATCATGATCAGGCGTACGTCCGCCGGCGTGTTGCGATAGAGCAGCGACATGATCATGGTGTTGATGGCCACCGATTTGCCCGAGCCGGTGGTGCCGGCGACAAGCAGGTGCGGCATGCGCGCGAGGTCGGCGTAAACCGGCGCGCCGCCGATGTCCTTGCCGAGCGCGAGGATCAGCTTGCCGTCGGTTTTTTCGAATTCTTCCGCCGCCAACTGTTCGCGCAGGTAAACGGTTTCGCGGTGCGCGTTGGGCAGTTCGATGCCGATAACGCTGCGGCCCGGCACCACCGCGATACGGACCGCCACGGCGCTCATGGAGCGGGCGATATCGTCGGCCAGCGACACCACGCGCGAGGTCTTGGTGCCCGGCGCGGGCTCCAGTTCGTACAGCGTGACGACGGGGCCCGGGCGCACCTTGGTGATCTGACCCTTGATTCCGAAGTCCTCCAGCACGGATTCCAGCATGCGCGCGTTGCTTTCCAGCGCCTCACGGCTGACAACCTTGGCGATACGCTCCGGCGGCGGGGCGGTGAGAATTTCCAGGTGCGGCAGTTCGAAGCCCTTGCTGTTGGACGGCAGGAAGCTGCCTTGGCGCGCATCCATTTCGCGCTTGGACGGCTTCGCGGCTTTCGGGCGCGGCGCGACGACGTTCTCTTTGGGTTTGGTCGGCATGTCGATTTCGAAGCCGTCCACCGTATCGGCGGAACTGACGACCGGCGCACGCTCAAGAACGATTTCGTCGGCTTCGTCGTCGCTGCCGACAATGACGGTTGGTTCTTTGCGCGTGCGTTTGGCGGGCGCTTTGGTTTCGGTCTCGCCGAAGCGCGCGGTGACCAAGCGCCCCACCGCACCGGGGATTTGCGCGAGCATCTGGCCCGCCGCCGCAAAGCCGTAGGCCGTCCGGGCGGCGAAAGCGCCCGCCGTCCCGAAACGCACCGTCATGGACCACAACAGCGCGAAGACGCCGGCGGCCGTGGCGGCCAGCGCCAGCGCCAGGCGCAAGGCTTCCGCCAGCAGCGGGTCGATGGCGCTCAACATGCCGTCCTGGCGCGCCACCAGATCCAGCAGCACTTGACCGGCGGATCCGCCCAGACCCGCCATGATCGGCCACGCCGCCGGTTCGGGAATCATCTCCAGGCCCACGGCCAACAGCAGCGCGGAAGCGACGGCAGCCAGCGTGCGCAGCCACAGCCAGCTCACGGTTTCGGCGCGCATGAGACGCATGCCCCAGGCGGCGACCACCATCACCAGCAGTCCCGCCGCCAGGCCCACGGCCTGCAGCAATACATCGGAAACAACCGCGCCAAACATGCCGAGCGCGTTGTGCGGCGCGCTGTCGGTGGCGGTGTTGAGCGAAGGATCCGTCGGCGCGTAGCTCACCAGCGCCAGTACGACACAGGCCGCGGCCAGGAACACCACGGCGCCTGCGGTGAACAGCGCGCTGCGTTTCAGCATGGCGGCCCAGGCGGGCGGAAGGAACGGAACATTCTGAGCGCGGACGGCGGTGTTCATGGAACGAATTCCCTTACAGGCTGGACAGGGTTTGTTTCATACGGGTAAGCGCGGTTTCGGTGCGCGCGCGGTCGTGGACCAGCGCGACGCGGATATAGGCATGGCCGGGATTGACGGTGTCGGTGCCGGTGCGCGCGAGATAACCGCCGGGCAGCACTTTCACGCCGGCCTCTTTCCAGAGCTTTTTGGTCGCGGCTTCGCCGTCGCCGACGTCGAGCCACAGGAAGAAACCGCCGGCGGGACGGTAGAAGCCGAAATCCTTGCCGAAGATACGCGCGGCGTCGTCGAGTTTCGCGCGGTAGAGCGCGCGATTTTCGTCCACATGAGTCTCATCGCGCCACAAGGCGCCGGCGCCGGCCATGACCGGCACGGGCTGCACCGCGCCGCCGTGGGCGCGCAGCTTGGAGAACTTTGCGATCAGGTCCGCGTCGCCCGCAACGAAGCCCGCGCGCAAGCCCGGCACACTGGAGCGTTTGGAGAGCGAGTTGAAAACCAGAACGTTCCTCAGGCCTTCGCCCGCCTTGCCTTCGCCGAGGGCGGCGCAGGCTTCCAGCGCGCCAGCGGGCGGCGCGCCGTCGTAGATCTCGGAGTAGCATTCGTCGGAGATGAGGACGAAGTCATATTTGCGCGCAAGACGAACGGCGTCTTTCAGGACATCGAGGCTGGCGACCGTGCCTTGCGGATTGGCGGGCGTGCACAGATAGGCTGCGGCGGCGCGTGCGAGATCGGGCGCGGGTACCGCGCTGTAGTCGGGCAGGAAATCCGTGTCCTTGGTGGCGGGCACGAAAATCGGTTCTGCGCCGTTCATCACCGCCGCGCCGAAATACACTTGGTAGAACGGGTTGGGCATCAGCACCGCAGGCGTCGTGCCGTTCTTTTGCGGCGGCGTGCAGAGCTGCGCGGCCATGAACAGCGCTTCACGGCTCCCGGCGACCGGCAGCACATGTGTGTCGGCGTCGAGAAAACCGGCGGGCAGGTTGTAGCGGCGCGCGCACCACGCGGCCACGGCGGCGCGGTAATCCGGGGTGCCGGCCGTGGGCGGGTATTTGCCCCAGTCCGCGGGGGTCCGGGTCAGGTAGGGCAGGAACAGCGGCGGCGGTGCGTGTTGCGGCTCGCCGATGGACATAATAAGGGGCGGCGTCCCCGCGGGCGGCTCAATACCGCCCAACAGCGCCGCCAGGCGCTGGAAGGGATACTCCGTCAGCCCATCCAAACGGGTGTTGTACATCAGCCCCAAAAGTCCCAGTCAGCCCATGAATCACAATGACTTCGGGCTCACACCTCCGATTGTGGATGAGCAAAGTATACGATCCGTAAACAAAAGGCAAAAAAGACCGGAGATTCAGGGCTCTCCAGCCGACTCTTGAGTCTTTAGTTAACTCCAAAATAATTGGGGTCAGAGTCAATTTTTTAATTTGACTCTGACCCCAATTAAGTAAGGATTTGATATTAAATGAGAATGGAGCGAATAACCGCGTTGAGGGCCAAGCGGCCCTTCGCCGTGGCGATAAGGGCTCCCGGGGTCTCTTCCAGGAAGCCGTCGGCCCTGAGATGGGCCACGGCCGCGGCGTCCACGACCTCGGATAAGGGCCGGCCCGCGCGCCGGACGAAGCGCGCTTTGTCGATGCCGTCCGCCAGACGTAAGCCCACCATGACCAGCTCCTCGGCGCGGGACTCGGCCGTGAGCGCCTCTTCCTCTTGCGTGCCGTGACCTTCGGCCGCCACGCGTTTCAGCCACAACGCCGGCGCTTTGATCTGGCGCGTGGCGCGGGCAGCGCCGTCCAGCGTCAGCCGTCCGTGCGCCCCGGGACCGACACCGACGTAGTCGCCGCCGCGCCAATAGGTGAGGTTGTGACGGCAGACATCGCCGTCCTTGGCGTGATTGGAAATCTCATAGGCGGGATAGCCGGCGCGTGCGCAGGCGTCCTGGGTCATCTCGAACAGCGCCGCGCTGGCGTCTTCATCGGGCAACGTAAAATCGCCGCGCCGGTGCGCCTCGTACATGGCCGTGCCCGGCTCCATGGTGAGCTGATAGAGCGACAGGTGGGTGATACCGTGGTCGGCGACTTCGCGCAGCGCTTCATCCAATTCCGCACGCCATGCGGTGCGCGTTTGCTGGGGCCGCGCATAAATCAAATCAAAGGACACGCGCGGAAAAATTTTGGAAGCCGCGCGCCAGGCCTTACGCGCTTCGCTGACATTATGCCGCCGGCCAAAGAATTTCAGATCGCTCTCATTAAGCGCCTGTACCCCCATGGACAGGCGCGTGACCCCGGCGGCACGGATCGCGGCGAAGCGGTCGGCATCGACCGTGCCGGGATTTGCTTCCAAGGTGATTTCCAGATCGTTGACGCAGCGCCAGTGTTTCCGCGCGGCGTCGATGATCTCTCCCGTCGTCGCCGGGTCCATCAGCGACGGCGTGCCGCCGCCGAAAAAAATGCTCGTCAATGTGCGGCCGGGGACGCGCGCGGCATAGTATTCAAGTTCGCGCAGCAAGGCGCCGCGCCAGACCTTCTGATCGATGCGTTCCGCCACATGGCTGTTGAAATCGCAGTACGGGCATTTCGACAAACAAAACGGCCAATGCACATAAAGGCCGAAACCTTCGTCACCCTGCGTGAAGGCGTTCATCGGAAGCAGGCAGCCACCAACTGCCGGAAAGCATCGGCGCGGTGGCTGATGGCGTGTTTATCGGCGGGCTCCATCTCGGCGAAAGTCACTTTATAACCGTCGGCGATGAAGATCGGATCGTAGCCAAAGCCTTTGGTACCGCTGGGCGGAAAAGTCAGCACGCCGGTCACCTTGCCTTCGAAACTCTCGCAATGGCCGTCGGGCCAGGCCAGCGTCAAAGCGCAGATAAACCTGGCCTTGCGGTCTTTCTTTCCATCCATCTCGCGTTCGATGCGTTTCATCGCCATGTCGAAATCTTTATCGGGCCCGGCCCAGCGCGCGGAGTAAATTCCGGGCGCGCCGCCCAGCGCATCGATGCTCAGCCCGGAATCGTCGGACAGGGCGGGAAGATTCGCGGCCTTGGCGGCGGCGCGTGCTTTGAGTTCGGCGTTGCCAATGAACGTCGTTTCGGTTTCGTCCGGCTCCGGCAGATTCAATTCGCCGGCGGAAATGACATCGGCCTTGAAGGCGGCGAGCAGTTCGCGGATTTCGCGCACCTTGCCGGCGTTGTGGCTGGCCACCACCAGCCTGCCGCCGGCGAAATGACGATGGGTCATCGTTTAGAGACCGGCTTTCGCCAATGCCAGGCCTTGCATCTCCACCAATTCGGCGACGCCCTTTTTGGCGAGCCGCAACAGCGCCAGGAACTCTTCTTCGGCGAAGGGATGATCCTCCGCCGTGCCCTGAATTTCGACGATCTTGCCCGAAGCCGTCAGCACAAAGTTGGCGTCGGCCTGCGCCGTGGAATCCTCGGCGTAATCCAAATCCAAAACCGGCGTGCCTTTGTAGAGTCCGCAGCTGATGGCGGCCACGGGCTCGCGCAGCGGAATTTTGCCGATGGCGCCCAAGCGCTTCATGGTGGCGAAGGCTTGATAGAGCGCGAGGTAGCCGCCGGTGATGCTGGCGGTGCGCGTGCCGCCGTCGGCCTGAATCACGTCGCAGTCGACGCGCACTTGAATTTCACCGAAGCCGCGGATGTCGACGACGGCGCGCAAGGCGCGGCCCACCAGGCGCTGGATCTCCTGCGTGCGGCCTGACTGTCCGCCCTTGGCGGCTTCGCGCGGCATGCGCGTGTTGGTGGCGCGCGGCAGCATGCCGTATTCCGCCGTCACCCAACCCTTGCCGCTGTTCTTGAGCCAGCCGGGAACGCTCTCTTCCACCGAGGCCAGGCACAGTACATGGGTGTCGCCGAATTTCACCAAACATGAGCCCTCGGCGTGTTTGTTGACGCCGAGTTCGAAGCTCACCGGGCGCAGCATGTCGGGGCTGCGAGTCGAGGGGCGTTTGGCGGCGGAGTCTGCGGTCATGAAGGGGGCCGTTTCAGTCAAAAAGGGAATAAAGCGCGGGGCTTCGTCTAACACCCCCGCCGGGCAGGGTCAAAGCAGCCAAAAACTGCACTTGCAGAGTGATTTAACGGCCGCGGGACTCTCGCCGGACGGTGCATTGACGCACCCTGCCGCGCGGCTTACATACCGGGCATCACTTTTACCATCAGTTTGAGCCCATATGATCGTCTCGGACGCTCACGGTGTCGCCGCGCTGAACGAACGCTCCCGGGAAATCTTCCGTCACATTGTCGATGCCTATGTGGAAACGGGAGAACCGGTGGGGTCGCGTACCATTGCGCGTAAACTGAAGGGCGAGCTGTCGCCCGCCACCATCCGCAACGTCATGGCGGACCTGGAATACTCCGGGCTGCTGTATGCCCCCCACACCTCGGCGGGCCGCCTGCCGACGGAAGCGGGCCTGCGCATGTTCGTCAGCGGCCTGTTGCAGGTCGGCGGCCTCGACGCCGAGGAACGCAAAACCATCGACGCGCACTGTCAGGCGGCCGGGCGGTCGTCGGAGGACGTCCTGGCCCAGGCCACAGGCACGCTCGCCGGCCTCGCGCAATGCGCCAGCCTGGTGCTTGCGCCCAAAGCCGAGGCGCCCCTGAAGCATATCGAATTCGTCAATCTGAAGCCGGGCCGCGCCCTGGTGGTGATGGTCAACGAAAACGGCGTGGTCGAAAACCGCCTGATCGAAGTTCCGGCGGATCTGCCGCCTTCGACGCTGATCGAAGCCGGTAATTTTCTCGCGGCCCATCTCGCCGGGAAAACCATCGCCGAGGCGCGCACAGATGTGCTTGCCGATCTTGAGTCGCGCCGCGCGCAATTGGATGAACTCACCGCCAAGGTCGTCAAGGCCGGTCTCGCCACCTGGGCCGGGCCCGGGATCGGCGCCGCCCGCGACGCCGCACTGATCATCAAGGGCCAATCCAACCTGCTCAATAACGTGACAGCGCTGGAGGATCTCGATTCCATCCGCCACCTGTTCACGGTGCTGGAAGCCCGCGAGCAAATGGTGCGCGTGCTCGATCTGGTGGGCCGCGCCGACGGCGTGCAGATTTTCATCGGCGCGCAAAATGAACTTTTCGGCATGGCCGGGTGTTCTATGGTCGTCGCGCCGTTCCAGAACGCGCGCGAGCAAATCGTAGGCGCTATCGGCGTGATCGGGCCGACGCGTCTCAATTACGCGCGCATTATTCCCATGGTCGACTACACGGCGCGCCTGGTCGGCCGCATGCTCGAAAAATAACTTCACCTTCACTGTTGCAAGAAGACTTACATAAATGATGAACGACGCACCTGAATCCAATACGCCTCCTGCCGAGCCTCCCTTCGAGGACGCTGTCGACGCGACCTCCGCCCATGCGCAGGCTTTTAATGCCGATGCGCGCATCGCCGAGCTGCAAGCGCAAATCGAAACGTTGAAGTCGGAGAAACTGCTGGCGCTGGCCGAAGCCGAGAATGCCGGAAAGCGCGCCGACAAGCGTATCGCCGATAACGCAAAGTACTCCGTCTCGAACATCGCCAAGGCTTTGCTGCAGGTGGCCGACAACCTCGGCCGCGCGCTGTTGGCGGCGCCGCCGGACTCCCGCGCCAACAATGAGACGCTGAAGAACCTCGCCACGGGCGTTGAACTCACCAGCAAGGAACTTGAAACGGTTCTTGAGAACCAGGGCGTGCGCAAGATGAATGCGCTTCACCAGCCCTTCGACGCCAACTTCCACAATGCGATTCAGGAAGTCGAAAACACGGCCGTGCCCAGCGGCACGGTCGTGCAGGTTTTCCAGGATGGCTATATGATCCACGAACGTCTGCTGCGCCCCGCCATGGTGGTTGTTTCTCGAGGCGGCCCCAAGCGCGAAGCAGCGGCGGGCGCCAACGGTAGTGGGGGCAGCGGCGGTAACGGCGTGAATACGACGGCTTAATCAACACTCATCCGGGAGGAAGACGGCGATGACATCACGTGTGATTTTGTGGGGCGCGGTAGTTGCATCCATGACGGCGGCGCCGGTGTTGGCGGACGCAACGCAAGCGCCCGGCACGAAGGTAAAGGTCGACCTCGCCGCGCTGGCCAAGCCCGGGGACACACCCAGCAAAGCCAATTCGTCGCGCGCCGTTCCCAAGCCCCAGAACGCGACACTCAACGTGCCGCCGGGTTTCTCCGTCAACGTGTTTGCTGAAAATCTCTCCAGCGCCCGCAACCTGATGGTCGCGGCCAACGGCGACGTGTTCCTGGCGGAATCCCGCGCCGGCAAAGTCACGCTGCTGCGCGACGCCGACAACGACGGCAAGGCCGAAACCGTGACGACCTTTGCCGAGGGGTTCAAAAATCCCTACGGCATCGCTTTCGGTAAAGACGCGGTCTACATCGGCGACAACGACGGTGTGTGGCGCATTGCCTATACCGCCGGCGACACGGCGGCGCGCGCCAAGCAGACGATGATCACGGCGCCCGGCGCCTTTGGTCAGCCGGGCGGTCATTCCACGCGCAACGTCACGCTCAGCCCCGACGGCAAAAAGATTTATGTCGCCATTGGTTCGGCGGGCAATATCGCCGAAGAGCCGGAACCGCGCGCCACCATGCAGGAGTTCACGCTGAGTGCCGACGGCATGAAGGCCAGCAATCAACGCACCTTCGCGACAGGTTTGCGCAATCCCGTAGGTACGGCGTTCTATCCCGGCACCAGCGATCTCTATACCGTCGTGAACGAGCGTGACACGCTGGGCGACGAACTGGTGCCCGACTACCTCACCAAAGTCGCCGACGCGGGTTTTTACGGTTGGCCCTACAGCTACATGGGCAAGAATCCGCAGCCGGGTTTTGCCGATAAGCGTCCCGATCTCGTCGCCAAGGCCCTTGTGCCCGATGTGCCGTTCCGCTCGCACTCGGCGCCGCTGGGCCTGACTTTCTACACCGCCACGCAATTCCCCGCGCACTATCAGGGCGGCGCTTTCGTCGCGCTGCATGGGTCGTGGAATGCCGCCGCGCCGCGCGCGTACTATGTCGTCTACGTCCCCTTCCAGAATAAGAAAGCCGAAGGCGGCTACGAAGTTTTCGCCAGCGGCTTCTGGTCCGGCAAGGGCGACACGGCGGAGGTTTGGGGCCGGCCCGCGGGCGTGGCTGTCGCCAAGGACGGCAGCCTGCTGATTTCCGACGACGGCTCGCAAACCGTCTGGCGCGTCAGCGCCAAGAAATAACCCACCACTTTTAATTAGGGTCAGAGTCAAAAAAGAAATTTGACTCTGACCCTAATTTTATGGGGAGAAATCGGCAGTGGTTATGCAACCGCTGGGTGATACCGCACGTTCATGAGCGGATGCCAGGAGCCAAGCGCGGCTCTGTCTCTAAGTCTCTGATTTTATTGTTAAAGAGGCCACCATGATGTACGGCGCTTCCTCCGCTACCATGCCCTCCCGCACGGCGGGCCCCCAGATTCGCCCCCTGACCGCCGGCGACGAACGCGCCTTCGAGCTGTTTTTCCAACGCCATTGGAGCACGTCGGTCACGCTGCGCGCCAATGCCAAGGCCGCCGGACTCGAAGACCAGGGCGCACCCGGCCAGGGCACCTACTACGCCGCCTGGGAAGGCGCCACCATCGTCGGCGCAGCGGCGCACTACACCAACGATGTCATCGTGCTGGAGGCCCCGCGCGCTTTGAATCAGGTTGTGCGCGGTGTGTTCGCGGCATCCGGCCGCGCCGTGGCTGCGATCCAGGGCCCGTGGCCGCAGGTGGAAGCCGCGGTCGCGACACTGGCGCTCAAACGCGACAAGATGGCGGGTCAGGCGAAAATGCTCTCGACCCTTGATCTCACCAAGATGATGAAACCCGATGTGCTGAAGCGCGGCCAAGTGAAAGTCCGCGAAGCCGCCGCCGCCGACATCGAGGCGCTGGTGCCGTGGTATATCGCGCACCACATAGAAAACAGCGGATTTACAGCCTCTTCCGATGCCGCGCGCGACGCGCTTCAACAACAGATCGATGTGCGCGGCCTCTTTGTGGCGGAAACCGACCGCGTCGTCGCCATGGCGGGTTTCGAAGTCTGGCAAAGCGACGTCGTCAAAATCGGCGGCGTCTACACACCCCCGGCGCTGAAGGACAAAGGCTCCGCCGCCGCCGCGGTCGTCGGCGCGCTGATGGCCGCGCAAACCCACGGCGTGGGACGCGCCATTATTCTCTGCGGCAAAAACGATAGCGCCGTGCAGAAGGCTTATCGCGCCATCGGCTTCACGTCGCTTAGCGACTACGGTGTCTTGCGTGCGCCCCGCTAAAGCGCCTTACGAAACGTCAGGCTGTAGCGCCCGTTGATTCCCGCCAGCGGGCTGGTGCCGGGATAAATTTTGCGGATGCCGTGAAACCGCATGCGGCTGGCGCCGCCCATCACCACCACATCGCCGCTGCGCACTTTCATGGGCACGGCCTTGTCGCCGCGCGCGAACCCACCAACCATGAAGTCCGCCGCATCGCCGAGGCAGACGGTGACGATGGGGTGGGCGAAGTCCTTTTCGTCCCTGTCCTGGTGCAGGCCCATCTTGGCGCGGGGCTCATAGAAGTTGATCAAGCAGGCGTCGGGGACAAAATCCGGCCACGGACCTTTAACGACAACCCTTTGAACATAATTACGAAATTCTACGGGAATCGGCGGCCAGGGCGCGCCGGTGGCGGGGTTCGTGGTGACGTAGCGATAGCCGCTGGCGTCGCTCCACCAGCCCGCGTCGCCGCAGTTGGTCATGGCCGCCGAGGTCATCCCGCCGCCTTTGACCCGGGTGCGGACCGGCGGCGCGGCGCGTAAGACCCCCTCCAAAGCCGCGCGCAAGCGTTCTTGTCCCGCGGCGTCCACGGCCCCGGCATGCAAAAAGAACCCGTCCGGCAGGGTCGGCGAGTCTCCCGGACTTCCCAAAGGCAGCTCGGGTTCCCTCATGTGGGCCTATCGGCGCGCATTTGGTGTCTGAAAGTCCGGGTTTGAAGGGGGAAACGCATACGAATCTCGAAAAAACCACCGCAAAAAGAGTCGCTTGGCCCGTTGCAGCGCTATCAGGCTCCCCTTATATACCGCCCAAGTTGCTTGGAGGCATGGCTTGGGGAAGCCGCCTCTATCGCCAGTTTTCGGGTTTAAACTTGGGGACATCCGGAGCGCCGTTTCCGGGCTCTCGATGTCTGCCGCTGAAAGAAGGAAAGAAGCGTATGGGTAAAGTTATCGGCATCGACCTTGGCACCACCAACTCCTGCGTTGCCGTGATGGAGGGCAAAAACGCCCGCGTCATCGAGAACGCCGAAGGCGCGCGCACCACGCCGTCGCAGGTCGCCTTCACCGAATCCGGCGAACGCCTGGTCGGCCAGCCCGCCAAGCGTCAGGCCGTCACCAACCCCGAAGCCACGCTCTTCGCCATCAAGCGCCTGATCGGCCGCCGCAGCGATGACCCGATGGTCGAGAAGGACAAGAAGCTCGTCCCCTATAAAATCGTCAAGGGTGACAACGGCGACGCCTGGGTTGAAGCGCGCAGCGAGAAGTATTCGCCCAGCCAGGTCTCGGCTTTCATTCTCGGAAAAATGAAAGAAACCGCCGAATCCTATCTCGGCGAAAAAGTCACCGACGCGGTCATCACCGTTCCGGCCTACTTCAACGACAGCCAGCGCCAGGCCACCAAGGACGCGGGCAAGATCGCCGGCCTCAACGTGCTGCGCATCATCAACGAACCGACGGCGGCGGCCCTTGCCTATGGCATGGACAAGAAAAGCTCCGGCGTCATCGCGGTTTATGACTTGGGCGGCGGCACCTTCGACGTGTCCGTGCTCGAAATCGGCGACGGCGTGTTTGAAGTGAAATCCACCAACGGCGACACCTTCCTCGGCGGTGAAGACTTTGATGCGCGCATCATCGATTACCTGGCCGATGAATTCAAAAAAGAAGCCGGCATCGACCTGCGCAAGGACAAGCTTGCGCTGCAGCGCCTGAAGGAAGCCGCCGAAAAAGCCAAGATCGAACTGTCCAGCTCGACGCAGACCGAAGTCAACCTGCCGTTCATCACGGCGGACGCGTCCGGTCCGAAACACCTCAACATCAAGCTCACCCGCGCCAAACTCGAAGCGCTGGTGGAAGATCTGATTCAGCGGACGGTCGAGCCTTGCAAAAAGGCCCTGAAGGATGCCGGCCTGAAGGCCAGCGAAATTCAGGAAGTGATCCTGGTCGGCGGTATGACCCGCATGCCCAAGGTGCAGGAAGTCGTGAAGCAGTTCTTCGGCCGCGAGCCTCATAAAGGGGTCAACCCGGACGAAGTGGTGGCGCTCGGCGCCGCCATTCAGGGCGGCGTGCTGAAGGGCGACGTGAAGGACGTGCTGCTGCTCGACGTGACCCCGCTGTCGCTGGGCATTGAGACCCTGGGCGGCGTGTTTACGCGCCTGATCGAACGCAACACCACGATTCCGACACGCAAGAGCCAGACCTTCTCGACCGCCGAAGATAACCAGACCGCCGTGACCATCCGCGTGTTCCAGGGCGAACGCGAAATGGCCGCCGATAACAAACTGCTCGGGCAGTTCGATTTGGTCGGCATTCCGCCGGCCGCGCGCGGCATGCCGCAGGTGGAAGTCACCTTCGACATCGACGCCAACGGCATCGTCAATGTCTCTGCGAAAGACAAAGCCACGGGCAAGGAACAGCAGATCCGCATCCAAGCCTCGGGCGGCCTGTCGGATGCCGATATCGAAAAGATGGTCAAGGACGCCGAAAGCCACGCGGAAGAAGACAAGGCGCGCCGCGCGGCCGTCGATGCCCGCAACCACGCCGACGGCCTGGTGCATTCGACCGAGAAAAACCTCAAGGAGCACGGCGACAAGATTCCGCCGGGCGACAAGGCCGAGATCGAAACCAAGCTCGCCGACCTCAAGGGCGTTCTGGACTCCAACGACGCCGAGAAGATCAAGGCTGCCACCGATGCGCTGATGCAGGCCTCCATGAAAATGGGCGAAGCCATGTATAAGCAGGATCCGGGTGCGGCGGCCGGCGGCGAAGGCGGCGGTGAAGACGCGGCCAAGAACGACGACGTGGTCGATGCCGACTTCGAGGAAGTCGACAAGAACAAGAAGTAATCCTTCTCTTCACAGGGGGGCCCTGTGGTTCAGTTGGATCAGCATCACCGTCAGGCCCGGCGCCCACTTGAAGATCAAGTGCCGCTCCGGGCCCTGACGCGTGCAAGGTGTGGTTGAAGTCATGGCTGCGGTGAAGCAGTGTTATTACGATATTCTCCAGGTCGCCAAAACCGCGTCCGGCGACGACCTCAAGAAATCCTACCGCAAGCTCGCCATGGAATTTCACCCGGACCGCAACCCGGGGAACAAAGAAGCCGAGCACAAATTTAAAGTCCTCTCCGAGGCTTACGACATCCTGCGCGACGAGCAAAAGCGCGCGGCCTACGACCGTTACGGCCATGCGGCCTTCGAGCAGGGCGGCGGCGGCCAGGGCGGCTTTGGGTTCGACTTCGGCTCGGGCTTCGCCGACATCTTCGACGAGATGTTCGGCGACATGATGGGCCGCCGTGGCGGACGGCAGGGCCCGGCGCGCGGCCAGGATCTGCGCTATAATATGGAGATCAGCCTGGAGGAAGCGTTCTTCGGCAAGAAAGCCTCCATCGTCGTGCCGTCGTCCATCGCCTGCGAAAAGTGCAAAGGCTCGGGCGCCAAGGACGGCGCCGCGCCGTCAACCTGTCCCGGCTGCCGCGGCGCCGGCAAGGTCCGCAGCCAACAAGGCTTCTTCACCGTCGAACGCATCTGCCCCACCTGTCATGGCGGCGGCAAAGTCATCACCGACCCGTGCCAGAAGTGCGGCGGCGCGGGACGCACGCGCAAGGAAAAGACGCTCGACGTCACCATCCCGCCCGGCGTCGAGGAAGGCACGCGCATCCGCTTGGCCGGCGAGGGCGAAGCCGGTATGCACGGCGCGCCCGCGGGCGATCTTTATATTTTCCTGGCCATCGGCGCGCACCGCATGTTCCAGCGTGACGGCGCCAACCTCTTCGTGCGCATGCCGATCCCCATGACCACGGCGGCCCTGGGCGGCGAAATCGAAATGCCGGTCATCGACGGCAGCAAAATCAAAGTGCAGATTCCCAAAGGCTGCCAGAACGGCCACCGCTTCCGCCTCAAAGGCAAGGGCATGTCCGTCCTGCGCTCCACCGCGCGGGGCGACATGTTCCTGGAAGCCGCCATCGAAGTGCCGGTGAACCTCACCGACAAACAGCGCAAGCTGCTCGAAGAGTTCGAGCGCGGCGGCGAGGAAGCCACCTACAGCCCCGAATGCACCAGCTTCTTCGATAAGGTGAAGGAGTTCATCGGGGCCGGCGCGAAAGCGGCGAAGTAGCCGCGACAAAGTAAAAACCCTCTCCTATACTTCGCGCCATACTGAAGCGCCGGAGTTTGCTATGAAAATCGGAATTGTCGGGTGCGCGGGCCGCATGGGCCGCATGCTCATCCAGGAAGTGCTGGTCACGTCCGGCGCGCAGCTTGCGGGCGGGACTGAGCCTAGCGGCGATGCCGTCGGCCAGGATCTGGGCACGCTGGTGGGCGCGAAGGCGCTGGGCGTTGCCGTGACCACCGACGCCAAGGCGTTGTTTGCCGCCAGCGACGCCGTGATCGATTTCACCGTGCCCGCCGCCACGAAGATTCATGCCGCGTTGGCCGCCGCCAGCGGCAAGGCGCTCGTCATCGGCACGACGGGCCTCAATGACGACGTGCGCGCGGCCATCGCCGCCGCCGCCAAAAAAACCGTCGTGATTCAGTCGCCGAACATGAGTGTCGGCGTCAACGTGCTGCTGGCGCTGACGGAAAAGCTCGCCGCCACCCTGGGGCCCGATTACGACATCGACATCTTGGAAATGCATCACCGCCACAAAGTCGATGCGCCGTCCGGCACGGCGCTGGGCCTGGGCGAAGCGGCCGCTAAAGGCCGTGGCGTGACCCTGAAAGACGTGGCCCGCGCCGTGCGTGACGGCCAGGTGGGCGCGCGCCCCGTGGGCGAGATCGGTTTCGCGACCTTGCGCGGCGGCGATGTGGTCGGCGATCACACCGTCATCTTCGCCGCCAACGGTGAGCGCATCGAAGTTACGCATAAAGCATCCTCGCGCGAGATTTTTGCCAAAGGCGCGGTGCGCGCCGCCATGTGGGCCAAAGGCCAGGTGCCTGGCCTCTACGCCATGCGGGATGTGTTGGGCCTCGGCTAAACGATGCAGCCCGCAAACGTCCACGCGTTCTACAGCCGTCTGCGCGATCTCGAAGATGCGCCGGAAACCGAGCTCAAATACGTCAACACCTATACGCTGCTGGTGGCCGTGGTGCTGTCGGCGCAAGCCACCGACGTGGGCGTCAATAAAGCTACGGGTCCGCTGTTTGCCGTGGCCGATACGCCGGAAAAAATGATTGCCCTCGGCGAGGCGGGCCTCAAAAATTACATCAAGACCATCGGCTTGTTTAATGCCAAGGCCGCCAATGTCATCGCCTTGTCCAAAATGCTGGTCGAACAGCACGGCAGCCAGGTGCCCGCGATACGCGAAGAATTAGAGAAACTGCCGGGCGTGGGCCGTAAGACCGCCAACGTTGTGCTCAACGTCGCTTTCGGCCAGCACACCATCGCGGTGGACACGCATATCTTCCGCGTCGGCAACCGCACCGGCATGGCGCCCGGTAAAAATCCGCTGGACGTCGAACGGAAGCTGGAAAAAGTCACGCCGGCGGAGTTCAAGCAGCACGCGCATCACTGGCTGATCTTGCACGGACGCTATGTCTGTAAGGCGCGCACGCCGGAATGCTGGCGTTGCGTGGTGCGCGATCTTTGCGCCTTCAAACCGAAAACGCCCGCGCCGGAGAGCGCGGAAGCCGGGAAGCTGAAAGCGGCGAAAACAAAAGCAAAGCCGAAAGCGAAGAAGAAAGCCGCGAAAAAACGCCGCTAACGGTTACCGCCGACGATATCTCCAATGACCCCCAGCACCGAACCCTCGCCGCGGTTCTGACCGCCCCGGCTTCCGGCGGCGGCTAACATGCGGCCCGCGAGGCGCGAGAACGGCAGCGACTGAATCCAAACCTTGCCCGGCCCGCGCAGGCGCGCGAAGAACACGCCCTCACCGCCGAAAACCATGCTTTTGACGCCGCCGACGGTCTGCAGGTCGAAGTCGATCGTGGGCGTATAGGCCGCAAGGCAGCCGGTATCGACATGCAGTTCCTCGCCGGGCTTCAGTTCGCGCTCCATGACTGTGCCGCCCATCTGCACGAAGACCCAGCCGTCGCCCTCCAACTTCTGCATGATGAAGCCTTCGCCGCCGAACAGGCCGGTCAGAATACGTTTCTGAAACTGAATGCCGATGGCGACGCCTTTCGCGGCGGCCAGGAAGCTGTCCTTCTGGCAGATCAGCCGTCCGCCGTAGTCCGCCAAGCGCAACGGCAATATCGCGCCGGGCGTCGGTGAGGCAAAAGCGACGCGGGCCTTGCCCTGGCCGTTATGCGTGAACACCGTGGTGAACAGGCTTTCGCCGGTGAGCAGGCGTTTACCCGCGCCGAGCAGTTTGCTCGCAAAGCCCTGATCGGCGCCGCCGCTGCCATCGCCGAAAATCGTCGCCATGCCGACGGGCGCGTCTTTCCACACCATGGCGCCGGCTTCCGCGATGGCGCTTTCGCCCGGGTCCAGTTCGATCTCCACGAACTGCAACTCCTGGCCTTTGATTTCGAAATCGATATCGTCGGCGATGCTGGCGTTGCGCGTGTGCTGCCAAGGGCTGGGCTGCGGCATGGATGATCTCCCGTTGAAAGAGAATCATCCTAGCGCGCCGCCTCGGGACGTGCGTGAAAAATTGAAGCTGTTTTTTAGCCTTCGATGCTCTCGATGCTGCCCAAGAGTTTGCCGCCGTTGGCGACCGCGATGGTCTTGTAGCTCACCCCACCCTTGACCGTGCCCGAGGGCGCGATTTCCAGGTGGCCGTTGACCTTAAGTGATCCTTCGTAGGTGCCCGCGATCACGGCGCTCTCGACCTCGGCATTGCCTTTGAATGTACCGTTGGCGGTCACTTCAATGGACTTTACATCGCTTAAGGTGGCTTCGACCTTACCTTCGACCACGAGCTTCTCGCAGCCGGAGATTTCACCGCTCATGCGGATCTGTTTGCCGATCACCAGACGTTTGCCGTCCATGTCTGCATCGCCGCGCGCGATCGTCAGGTTTGGGATATCGGCGACACGTTTGGCGACCTGCGGCGAAAATGCCGCCATGCGGTCCGAGCTGAATCTATCCGACATCGTTCTCCCCTTGGTCTGCTGTGCGGCCGGTGCGGGCGCCGCGGTGTGTGACGAAAACCTCTGCGCGGGAAACTTTGGTGTGGCCGCGCCGAAAAACGGATTGGTCTTCTGACCGGCGCCGAACGGCTTTAG
The DNA here is from genome assembly GCA_019752235.1 of Rhodospirillaceae bacterium. GTDB lineage: Bacteria > Pseudomonadota > Alphaproteobacteria > Rhodospirillales > Rhodospirillaceae > SHVO01. The sequence goes on along the minus strand of JAIEMI010000229.1, from coordinate 759 downwards.
GGGCGGGCGTACATCGGCGCGATGCGCGGCGAGCGACAGATCGAGACGCGGCGCGGCCGCAGTCTCCATGCGGTCGTTCGTGCGGTCGTCGGCACTGCGCGCGCCGTCCTGCGGATGTGATGTTTCAGCTTCCACGTGGTCCCACCCCGGGTGTCCAACGTTATGCCCCCCGGAAGAAAACAGGAGGACCGGCCATATTAGGCCGAGGATAGGTTAAGTGGAGCGGGTTAATTTTTGGAATATGTGCACCATGGCCGCGGCGCCGATGACGGGCGCGGCCATGTTCAGGAGCGGAATGGTCAGCAGCAGCGCCGTGATCGCGCCCGTTCCCCACAGCGTGCCGGCGTGGCGTGCGGCCAGCGCACGCCCATCGGCCTTGTTCATGCGCCGCAGGGCGACGCTCTCAAAATATTCGCGCCCCAACAGACGCCCGTTGACGGCGTAAAAAACCACTAGATTAAGGGGCGGTAAAAATAAGAGTACTAGGTATAGCGGTAGGAGAAGAATATTGAGGCCTACCGTCACCGCCGCCAACTGGAGTGAGGTGCCCAGCGCTTCGCTGAGGGGAATGTCGCGCGGGGGCGGCAGGCCGGGGTAATGCCGCGCCTCCACGGCGGCGGCCACGTCCTCCAAAAATATTCCCACCAGGGCCGTGACCACGCCGGGAAACAACAGTGTTGCGATCAGGACCGCGCCCAGTCCGGCGCCAAAGGCGGCAATCTCGCCAAACAGCGGCAGCGCACGCACGAAGGGTTGGGC
>JAIEMI010000148.1 GCA_019752235.1 Rhodospirillaceae bacterium | reverse complement strand
AAAGGCCGTGGTCGCAGAATTAACTGATATCTTGGGCCCACTGAGCGAACTCGAAGCTTTGCTCGCAAGTGCGTCGCGGTTAACTCGCAAGCTGATTTCCGAGTCGGTCGATAACTCGCGACTGAAGCAGGTGCTTTTATCACTGAAGCATCATCGCGACGATCCTTTGCCGCGTCGGCAAATGCTGCCGCGCAAACCAAAGCGAAAAATATCACGATTAAACACCGCAATATTTATATGTGTATTGGGCACCCGAACTGTCCGACAGGTTTGCGGCCGTTTGCAGCAACAGTTAGAAAAGCCGGTTATTAATGCGGCGACCTGGCGGTTGTCATATGTCAAGGCATACGAAGAGGTCCTGAACATTAGGAGGGCTGCTCATCAGCTTTCCGCAGAGCTCGAAGGACTCCCAAGTACTATTCGATTTCATCTTGATGTGGCCCTTCAAGGTTCTCGTCTTGAGGGGTTTATCTTCCGACTTGGCCAAGGCGGGCCTTGGAAAAGAAACAACGCCGAGATCGCACATTTCATCGTCAGGGAGGCGGTGCTGTTGTCTCAAAGGCTTCGCTCAAGTGCGATGTCTCGTTGGGGCGAGACATTGAAAGAATCTCCATACGGAGCCGACCAACCAGAGACCCTGCATCACGTCCTTGAGGCTATCTTTTATCTTACGCATGCTTGGACAAACCGGACCGGCCAGAGGGCTACCCGGAAGACTTTGAAAGAAGAGAAGCTGCTTTTGCATAGGGCGAATGGAACGCTGACGCCGCAGGTAGCCAACACTCGATATGAGCAATTTATCACTGCAGCCTTGGATGCCAGCCGGCCACTCAATAAAGGTGTTACAACCTCCCTGAAGCCATATGAGGCGCAAATAAAGCTTATTCTTAGGAACAAGTTCATCCCGCGTCCGGTGCCGACAGCAGGGATGGATTTAACGTAGAGCTACTTGGGGCACCTATCCATTCGACGTGTTGGCGGTGCCCCGTCTATTACGAGCCATCTGCTAATACGACACGGAGGCTCACATGACATCCAACGATTCCAAATTGCCGTCCCCGCAGCCCGCTGTTGTCTCGACTTCGGTCGGCGGCGCCCAGCAAGCTCCTATCCATTATTTTTCAACCAAGCTTGGCCGCCGTAGCGCTCTTATGTCCGTGCGCGAGTTCACCGAACACTATCCCCCATGCCGCACCGCGACCTACGAGTTATTAAATAGCGGTCAATTGGTGGGGGTGAAAGTTGGATCCCGGACATACATAACGGTGGAAAGCGCTGACGCGTGGGCGAAAGGCCTGCCGAAATACGCTCCCCATCGCCAGATTGAAGATAAGGGCGAGTAAGCCCCGATGTTCAGTCGCAGAAGCGGCGGCTTTTGCTTGATGTAAATGGAGCATGAACGGGCGCCTGCATTCGCGGGCGCCGAGTTCCAATCGTTGCAATTGCAAAGATTTCTCCAGCCAAGGAAATGACTATGATGCCGATTGATTTCGAGCGAGAGATGGGTGCCGTAAAGCAAAGCGGCGGGGCCGACGTGATCCAGTTTCCCTATAAGTCGACGCCGACCGCGTCGAAGCGTAGGAAGAGCAAACCCCCCACCTGGCTGACGAAGATGGCGGACAAGCACGGTCGCGAATTAGCGGCCATCCCCAAGGAACTAGACACACTGTATGGTAAAGGGAGGGAATATAAAGCAACCGCGCGCAGATCTCGGGAACTGACGTTCCAGATGCTAATCGATATGGGCAACCTTGAACTGGCCGTGGAAAAAAGCGGCAAACGCGAAGAGATGACCGATCGCGCGCGAAAGCACCTAGATGATCGCGGAAAGTATAAAGGCCAGAAGTTCATTATGTTGGTGATGGAGGGATACTACGGCGTCGGAAATTCCACCGCATCTCGTAATTCTGATTTGGTTCTGCACATGCTGCGTGAGGGCGTTGCGCCCAGAAAGTTCGGCGGGTTTATTAAGGACGCCGGCGGGTTAGTTAAGGCGAGAGATTTGGCGAAAGCCCAGCAGGCGTTGCCTACATCACTGGGCGCGCCCTCTAAGAGCAAGTCAGTCCGCGGACAGGATGCTGGTGCAGAGAAGCCTATGGTCGATGGCAAGGCCACCAGCGCGGCCGGCGCGTCAGACAGGGTGGTTAAAGGCAAATGGACGCATGCCAGATCTGTGAAGGCGGCCAAAGCAAAAACTGCCACGCCGCGAGACCAGCTAGGAGATCAGCTAAGAAATATTAGTGCGGTCGTTAAGGACCAGCAGCAGGTCCCGCTCGGTAAAGGCTCCTGGGCCAGCGCGGCCGTCAATGATCTCGACGACTACCGTCACGTCGTGCTGTACGTGTACGTGTCAAAGCACGCCGACGACTGGAACGCATAAGGTGCCGGTGCTTGGCGCGGCGGACAACCATCACCACCGCCGCCGCGTATGATACGGGGAGCCAAAAAAAGGCCGGGTGCTATGTTGCGCCCGGCCTTTTGCTTCTTTGCTTGGATCAAAAATGCATGACTCTGTAGTTCGTGGCCCACAGCCCTGACCAGGTTCTTGATCGGTTGCCGGCCGACCCAGGTTACCGCACACGCCACCAAGAGACCCCCTCCTTCGAAGGTTGGGGTAGTAGCTCAGCCAGGTGTTGGACGAGCCTGAATTGCTTGAACGTCACATAGTCGAGTTCGCCCCAGCCAGAGACCGAATAACCAATGAGTTGTGCAAATTCAGCGCGATCTGCATCGCAAAAACCCTGCTGAGAGATTGTATTCATGCAGACGTGCCCCGTTTCAAGCAGCCAGTGGCATATCGCGTTTGGCTGAAAGTGGAGCATGCCGTCCTCGCTCCAAACGAGCGGCCTGGATAGGTGCTGCAAGACGAATGCCGCGAGCGCGTGTACGACCTCAGGCCGGGCAGCATCTCTGAAGGCCGACACTTGATCAGCATGGCCGGTTGATGACGTATCAGTCGGCGTCGCTGCCTTAGCCTTCTCAATTAGGTTAAGGGCGCGGGAGAGCAGATCGGCCTTGCGGTTATGTATTTTCATTGAGAATTCCAATCAAAGGTAAGCGTTCAACCACGAGGACATGATTGTTCACGTGCCTGGCGCTTTACACTTCCGCGTTACAGACGATGACCCCTCCAGGTTGGCGAACCTAATAGGCGAGCGCGAGACGACGTGCGCAAAGCTGTAAATATGTGTGGAGGTGATGCGGTAACGCCGTCCCCGTCCCCGTCCCCGTCACTGCCGACACCGGCAACGCGGCGGCCCATATCAGCGTCCCAGCAGTATTTAGGAGCCAGGCAATGATGAAATTTTCCGACATAAAAACAGTGGATACCAAGCCGCTAAAGTTTACCTCGACCGATTGGCGCGCCCTTGAGGAACTGGCTCGAACGACACGTAACGATGATTTCGTGCAGGCCGATCAAGACGACGACAACCCGACGATGTCTCAAATGCAGGATGTCATGAGCGTGGTCATACGGGCCGTGCGGGATGGTCGGATCAGCGAAGTACTGCAACCAGCCACCTCAAGGATGCGCCGGCGGGGACGTAAGTTTAAGCACTCTAACCCCTATGCTCTAGTTGGGGAGGTGGCCTGGCAATGGCCGCGATCAGACGCCCTAGGCAATGGCGTCGTTCTTCAGTTCGCTACACGGAAAATGGTGAAGCCGACTCATCTCCAGCAGTTCATCGTTCAGCATGGTGGAATGCGGTTGTGCTTGGATGCAGCCAGAGAGTCCCTGCCCACGGATGCTGATCAGGACACGGACGGTATGGGCCCCATATCGCGGCTCACGATCAGTCTCCCGGAGGGCGTTGATCAACGGGCGCTGGTGCGGGCCGGCGATGATGTTCTGGTACTGGTAAAGCCGCAGCTTGGTGGAAGTGTGGCCCAGCTGGTTACCAGTGACCGATTAGCCAAACAAATGGTGGATCGGTTGGCTTACGGCCGGAATCGTTGAGGAGTATAAATCTATTAACAACCGCTTGGGGTTCATCAAAATACCCGTTTAACCAATACGACGCGAATGCGCTGGGCGTGTTCCCAGGCATAATACGGTCGTTAAACAGCGAAACCTCTCGATCGGGCGTGTGCCCTGGCGGGCGGCAACGAGGAGGGGAAAATCGCTTATCGTGGAAATTACTATCCATGGTGGCCGCAGGGGCCATCCTGGTGCCAAAGTCCTGAGTCGTTGAGGCATTCCCCAGCGGTTTTGATCGGAAACTGACCTCGCCTCCGCCCTGTCGGGACAGTCAGGAAATTGGGTGGAATTCCGTCGAATGGACAATGTTTTCGAGGACCGCCTCGTCGCGTAGGCTTTTGGTCATATAGCGCGCCATCTCGAGCTGGTTGTCCACCGTGCGGAAGTGAAACGCACCGTTCGGGCACTCCGCTGACCACGCAGCCCAGCAGATGAATTCAAATTCGCTCCGCGTTAACGGACCCGACGCCGGCTGGGGCGGTATGGCACCAAGATGATAATGCCAGTGCCCCGCCAATTTTTCTGGGATCGCCGTATATCTCATCCGAAACTGAGGGTGACGCTGATATGAGCGGCCTAGGACGCCATGATCAATCTGTGCCGACCACAGACCTAGACGCCGCTTAGCCTCTGCCGGCGATGGCGTTCCGCCGATCGTCAATGTGATGAATAGCCCATATCCCTGCCGCATCAGATAAAGCATGTGGGCGGATCGCATGGCTGCGACATTGAAGACGTCAAAAGAAACGTCACTTGGTGCCAGAGTTGGTCGGTGCATTGAATTCCTCCTGGATTTCCGTCGGCCGCTTCGTGAATCAATTTACTATCCATCAGACTTTCATCGCCTGCGTGCGCGCCCACCGTGCGTCTTGGCTCATTTCATCCGGAACCAAGAGACACAATGGCATTGCCGCCGAGCACGACGTCCGTATAGCCGCGTCACCTGTGCCAGCGCGTCGCCTGAAATTCACTCCGCCTCGAAAGTGTAAAGAATCAAGTCAACGCAAATCCCGCGGTGGCGAAAACCACTTTCCAAAAGGCAACAATTATGAAATCAAAACTTCTACAATCCATACCGGTAGACGCCTATTTCTGGACTCCGCGCGGTCGCGTACGACGGCCCGCCATCATGGAATATTCTCCAGCCAGAATCTGCACAGGCACACTGACAAATAATCTCGTGAGTGCGCAATCGTTGCCAGCTGCCGTTATAATTCCACCGGGGCTAACTCAAGACCAACTGGAAGCGCAACTCTGGCGGATCAAGGACTTTCTGTCTGATTGGGTGGAGCAGATCGGAAAAGGTGAAGTCTCTCCACGATCGAACGTCCTGACGGTCGGCGCCCAACGGGATGGGTGCCCGTGCTGCCATTCTCTCCGCGTCGAGCACTTGGCGGTCACGTTGAATAAATCGGCCAAGGGCAGCGTGGCGGATACTACGCCAGAGCCTCTTGGTGATTGGGGCGCAATGGTGATCTTCGATTGGCCGATCCGCGGGTTCGCGGCGGCATTATCAGCCTTATGCGCAATCAATCCTGCCCTGAATCGGAGTCGAGAAGCTGCCGATCTTCGACGCAGTATCGACCGCGGTGTCTTGGGAGAGCGCACCTAGTCAATCGACGGGCTGGCAGAATGCCAGCCCGCTTTTTTTGCTCATGGCATTAGTAGCGAAACGCCATGAGTCGGCCAAGAGCCGGCTGCGACAGGCCGCACGATTGCCATTATGTTGGCGTGAGAAGCGAGATGGTGCTGTTGGCTGTCTGTCCCCATCCAAGTCTGACGACAGAATAGCGCCGACGCCGGCGCAGCGGTTAGCTTGGCTCTTGAAGCTTCCAAAGGAGTCACCGAATTTCCGCGTGAACTGATCTATCCCGTCGTTGCCACGACCGGCCAGAGGCCTAGATACAGGCCCTCCTTTTCGGGGCCGCCCTCGGTCTATAGTGATCGCCGGCGGCGTCGCGTCGCGGGCAAAAAGAAAGGGTGGGCCGGTGATTTCTCACCAGCCCACCCTCGCTCAAATTGGCAAGAGCGTTTTTAGCCCTCGTCTTCCTCTTCCTCCTCATCGTAGAGCCCAAAATAATCTTCATCGACTATTTCAGCCATTGGCCTCGAGAAACGAGAGCGTTCCCGCTGAGGCAAGTGCGCGACCAAATTGCCATATTCACGATCAGTAATCGTCAACGCACCGATTGTCGTTTCAATGTTTCCACGAGGTAGGCCTTCGGTAGTGATCACTCGCTTCACCGAGTGCATGTCGTTATGTAAATCTTCCCAATGCCGCATTCCAGCCGGGATTACGAGCACGGAATAGGGAAGTTCTGGGGCCGGCTTTTCGAGCTGTTTAATATCTTTGATGGTCATCGTGCTGGCCGCATTTACTTCAAGTTCTGGTATGAACATCTGGGGTTTGCTTTTCTTGCCGATGCCCACCCCGACTGCATATGCAGCACCCGGCCTTGTCTTTTCCAAGAATGCGATCATTGCCGAAAGTGCGCTGATAGCGTTGTTGCGCGAAGTTGCGGGATTAAAAAGAACGACAAGTCCACGTGAGGATCGACCCGGGGCAACATCACCCTTCATTTTTATTTTCTCTGCTCCAGGAACGGATATTGTGAAATTGACCGGATAAAACCAACGTGCCCTTGCATTGTGCACATAGGCCATGCAGGTGCCGGTGTGGGATTTGGGTGTCATAGTAAAGAACCTTTGCAATTAAAAATGCCAGCACTGATGCGCTGGTCTGATTCTTTACACTTTCGAAGGAACGCTCGAGACCGGCCTCAACAGCGTGTTTCAGCGCGGCTAGGCGTCCGTCGACGGCATCTTGCTGTCGGTCTCATCATCGCTGTTATCCTCACCGTCAACGTCTGGCTCGTCGTCTGTCGTGTCTGCACCGATTGATTCTAGGTGGACCAGTAATGCGGCCGGCACGGGAACCAGGAGCCACCTTTTCCCGTCAGGTTGTTCAATGTCGAGGAAGTCCGCATTTTCCATGAGGGCCTGGAGTACGTCCCGCTCTGATATGGTTTTGGGCGCTTCGGAGGTATGACGCCCGACTTTAGGGTTCACCGACATGTGGATCAGCCCCTTCATAATCCGCAAACGTCAGCCTCATAGCCCGTTCGCGATTTTTGATAAACCAGCGTCGCAAAGGATGCTTTTCGCCGACCGCCGGGTGGTTGTATGCGGACAGCGCTTCGACCAGGTAGTTGGGGCGCTGTGGCGGCGGGCGCCCGGCTTTAATGTTGTCGAGGTCGCATATGCATACCTCGATCAGATCCGGCGCATCACAAAACACGCCCTGAATCATGCCGTCTTCAATCTCAATCAAGACCGTTAGTCTTGGTTTAGCCATCAGTGACCTCCGTTTGTTGATGTATCCCCCAACTAAATCTGAGCGCGGTCGATGTTGGCCGAAGGGCTATTTCTCGGCTTCAAAGTGAGTTTCGGAGGTGCGCACTCGGTCATCAAAATCGATGCCGTTCTGAGCGCAGAGGTGCCGGAGGTCGGCCAACAGCCCGCCGATTACGCAGGCGTCGGTTTCCTGGGCTAGATCGCGTCGATCCGCGTCTGGGTGGGCATGGATGTACGCATCTAGCGCCGCGCGGGCACGTTCGCGCCGTACTGGGAGGTCGGTCATGGTGGTTCTCCTGTTGTGATGCAAAAGCGCATCGGTAAGGAGCCCGGCCGGGGATTGGCCAGGCTCCTTGCGCGCTGCGTTCTCATACGCACGCGCTTCCGCCTCCCCGATTGTGAGTCCGGAGGCGAAAGGTCGTTGGGGTAGGGGAGGCGGAGTTCTAGAGGCCGCTACCTAAAGGCCGGCCGGCCGGATTAGCTTCGGGCGAACGCAATGAGCGGCCCGAGATCGTAGCCGTCGGCCGCGCGCAGCGCCGCTATGTACTGACGCCGCATGTCGCTGGGATCGGTCAAAGTGGCGCCACCCCATGTAAAACGAGGGTGCTGCAATTGCAGGATAAGCATATCGGCCGCGAGGCGACCGCACCTGCCATTGCCATTTGGAAATGGATGTATGGCGACTAGTCGGTGATGAAACCTTACCGCCAGCTCGTCGGGCTGATAGGTCTCATGTTCCCTCCAGAACCTCACGTCATCGAGGAGACAACGAAGGTCGGGGGCGATCCTATAGGCCTCAACCCCGATGTTGCGTGGGGTGGTTCTAAATGTCCCCGCCCAACGCCAAACACTCCCAAACATGCGCTTATGCAGAGTTTTGAGCCCCGGTTCTGTCAGCACGTCACGGCGGCGCGCGAAGGCCCATTGTTCAGCGGAAAGAATATTTTCTTGCTCGGCATGATTGAGCTCTCCGCGCGTTGTAATGTAGCTCGGACGCAGCCCCAATTGCTCGTCAGGCGTAAGGAGTGTCGCACCGTCGGGCTCATGGAATAGCTCGCTCATGGTCAATCCCACAAACGAGCCCCTCCGTGCTCGGCAAGTTCTTGGGTCAGCTCTCCACGTTTTTTGGCGATATCCGCTTTACCAACGCCTTGGTCTTCCAGTTGCATGGTCTGGTTTACAGCCTTGAGCCGTTGGTCGGCGACAACGCTCGCTTGAGTTTGCACCATGTCCTGCAGGCTCGTGTTCGGAACGAGCGCGTAGACGAGGGTGCAGTTAAGGGCTTCTGCGGCACGCTGAAGGGTTTGCAGCGTCACAGTGCCTTTCACTTCATCCCTTTCGAGAACGATGATCCGTGGTTGGGATACACCGAGGCGTTTAGCCATCTGATACGTGGTCATGCCGAGGGCATCACGAATGGCGCGGATCCAACCTTTGGCCGGCGGGTGCCGTAACCCTGTATTCCGGAATGATCCCAGTTTTTGATCCAAGCTGCTGCGAGCGATAGCGTGGTTCATGACGGCACCTTTAATAACTCTTATATTATCTTATTACTGATAATATAATAACTTATATAGTATCTTTGTCAATATATTAATATCTTATATATTATCAATAAAATCGCACTAAAACCACGCGAAAATGCATCTAATTGATACTATTGACATATATACACAATCTATGGTAGCGTATCCGTGCCAGCGCAACAACCATGGAGATTGTCACATGTCTGGAAAACAAGCCAAGTTTCTCGCACCACAGGACATACGGCTGGTCCTGAGAAGGCTCCGGCGCCACCGTCACCGGGACCGAGATCTATGCATCTTCTTACTATCGCTGAAAGCCGGGCTGCGGGCGGCTGAGATCGCGGGGCTGACCTATCCGATGATCTTGGCGGCGGACGGATCGCTCGGCGGCACCATTGAACTGCACGATGCGGTAGCCAAGAAACGGAGTGGGCGGATCATTCCGATCCACGCCTCTTTGAGGGCCGCGTTGCTACGGCTCATGCGAAAGTCCGACTGTAAGGGGCCGGTTATACGCTCGGAACGGGGCGAGGGGCCGATGACAGCCAAGAGCGTGGTCAACTGGTTTGCCGCACTTTACCGCGATCTTGGACTGCAGGGGGCCTCCAGCCATAGCGGCCGACGCACCTTCATTACACTCGCCGCCCGCCGTTTACACTTGGTCGGAGCCTCTCTGCGCGACGTTCAACAACTCGCCGGTCACGCCTCCCTCAATATGACCGCCCGCTATATCCAAGGTGACTCACCCGCCCAGCGTCGTCTGGTGCAGGCCCTGTAAGAGTCGCCGCCGGCTGTCCGCTCGGGGCCGCCAGCATTCTTCAAACTACCCGCCACCCCATCAACCCGACCTAGCCCGCTGACCTGAATCCCAGGCCAGGGCCTAAGCGCGCCGTCATCGCGACGGCGGTAAAGGAGAAGCCATGTCCGACGTAACTGACGCAGTTGACCCAACCACCAAGAAGATAGCCGATTTGAACGATGCCCTTCGAACCACCTTTACCGGTGGAACGATCGTCATGACCCGTGGAATCCAGGCGCTCACCGATGGCGACCGCGCCATGGTCTTGGCAGCGGTCATGCGGTTTAAGGAATTCAACGAAGACAACGACCCTTGGCATTTACACGACATGGCAATCCTGACGGTTCCCGGCATCAACGGTGTCGGCGAGCACCGGATCATGTTCAAGGTGGATACTTATGACCTGAAGATGCAGTTCTTATCCCCGGCGCCTGAGGATCCGCTGCAAACAAGACGGGTCTTAACAATATTATTGGCGTCGGAATATTAGAATGGCGCGCAGGCAAGCTCCGCGCCCATGGCGTCAATCGGATCTAGACAAGACCTGCGGCATTGTCTCGAGTGTGAACGCTATCCGCCTTTGCGTTGGCGCAGGTGTACTCGGCAGATATGAGTCCGCGGCTCTGTTCGCAGCGGGGGCGGACTACTTGCTGCGTCGCAAGGCCCTCCGCGGGATTCTGAAAGAAGGGATGTCCGACGGACAGCATTTGCACTTGGTGCATTTTCTCTGCCGCCTGATGTGCCGGCGTTATGGCCAGCGAATCAAGGTATGTCGACCGTTCCGGGGACGAGTTAGAGCCATCCCCATTCAACGATTCGTGTATCAAGTTAGACATTTCTTGCGGCTGCGCGGGACCGCGGTGATCATCTCGTTTGAGACCTTGGAGTATGCCCACTTCACCGTCGTGCGCGGGGTCACGCGATCCAGCCTGCTACTCAGTGATTCAGGGTTCCGCGACCGATTGCCGCTCAAATCTTGCTCTACGGCGTTCTCAGCGCATAAGCGGGGGTTCCGCTACTGTATACCGGTTAGCACAACGATATTTCTGCGATTGGTGAGTTGACCGTAGCTGTGTTGCCCTAGTTCGGCTGAAATCAGCTTCGGATCTTGGAAATTTTCGGCTTTCTTCCCCGCTTTAGGGTTGGGGGCGGAGGGGCGCCGCGCTTCGGCTCTTTGAAGAACTCCGTGATATGGACGTTTAATGCCTGGCGCGTTTCGCCAGCACATCAATGGTGGGGTTTTCCTCCCCGCGCTTTATCCGGCTTACCTAAGCCCGATCTACGTCAGCGTCTACGGCTAGGTCGTGCTGAGGCCGCTCAGTACCAATCTCGATACCAAGTTCCACAATTCGCAAGTCGTAATCAATTCAGTCGCACTTTCCCAATGCTGCGCTTCGCAGCCTGTATCCGTGCGCCCGACCGAAAGGTAACCCTATGACCGAGAGAAAAGACAAGGTGGCAACCATCCGCCGACTTAATGATGAATTTAGAAAGACTTTTGTCGGAGGCCGAATCTTTCTCACACGGGGCATCCTGGGCCTTAGTCTTGAACTGCGACGAGAAATCATACGTACAGTGCAAAGCTATGCTGAATGGGAACCCGGCAACGACCATCATGATTTTGGGGCCGTTCAGATTCAGGGTCAGAAGTTTTTCTGGAAAATCGACTGCAACGACTTGACGCTCACGTATCCCTCGCCTGACGCATCCGATCCGAAGCAGACCCGTCGGGTACTGACGATCATGACGGCGTCCGAGAATTAGAGATGTGCAAGACTTGGTCCTGGCACTGGGTTTCTGGGATTGCGAAGAGTAAGCGTCTATACGACCCAGCGATCGGACCCAGGAAAGCTAGTCGTCTGCGTTGTACGTCATTTCTGCAAATCTATCGGGACTGACTGACTACCGTTTAACGGTCTTACCAGCCTTCGGCTTTCTTCCGGCTTTGAGAGTGGGCAAGTTTTTTGCGCCTAGCTTCAACGGTCGAAAAAACTCTTCATGCTTGACGCCCAATGCTCCCGCTAGTCGGTCGATAACATCGACAGTGGGATTCAGACTGCCGCGTTCAATTCGGCTTACATGAGCCGTATCCACAGCGGCCTCTAGCGCGAGCTTCTCTTGAGATAGGCCGCGCTCAGTTCTTAGCCGACGTAGGTTTGTGCCTACGCGCTCTAGCAGTTCATTTTTCCGTTCGTCTTTCCGTGCGGCCATCCACGGAAAGTGGCGGGGATAGAGTGTTTAATCTAAGTACAATATGCAAGGATTATGCAATCATAAGGTGCGACAATCAACAGGGGATACCGATGGCTGACCAAGATGCTGACCAATCATTCCTGGCAAGCGAAGACGTAAGCCAGTTCATTGGAAAAAACGCGGCTTACTACCAGGGGGCCTGGACCCAGGCAGCTTTGAAGGCTGGCTCTCTATCGACCTTGCTGCAACTCAATCGACCCGCGGCAATACGCAATCGGACTGCCGGATGGAATTGGGCCGCCTTCTTCTTCTCCATCGGCTGGCTGATTTATCGCAAGATGTATGTATGGGCGTTCGCTCTATTGGCCGCAGTATTCGGAATTGGGGCCATTGAGGAATTTACGGGCAAGGACTTGCGTCCAGTCTATCTGACCATGTTTGTCATGGCTGGCTACTATGGCAATGCCTGGTACCTGGGCCACACGCACAAGAGAGTTACTGATATTCAGAAAGCCACCTCGGATGCCGGAGCGCGAAAGCTCCTGCTAGGCGGTGCGGGCGGCACCAATCTGGTTGGAGCGGCCCTTGGATTTCTAGCTACCACCTTGGTCGTCGTCGCATTGAGCGTTCCACAACTGGACACGCTTATATCTGAGAGCGTTCAACCACCAGCTACTAGCAATATCGAACAAGAAGCCGCCGCTCCCGTTAGCCCTCCACTACAGACTGCGAAGCCTTCACCAAGCCCAAGTGCTTTACCTGGTTGGCAGCCGTGGCTCGCAGAGATCAATGGTCTGTGGACATCGGAGAGGTACGGGAAGCTGCAAATCTTCTTTTCGCCGCAGCGCATGTTGATAAAGAGCCTCCATAGGCCCATGGGTCTAGAAGTGCTTGCTACAGATCGTGATAGCGAAACCGTCACCTTCCATATCACGTTCAATGTAGGTGTGATGGGACAGGAAGTGACATCCGGCCCAGCTGACGAATGGACAATTCAACGTGCGTGGAATGAAGATCACACACGGTTCGGTTTGATCTTAAATTCCCTGTTGGGGCAGGAAGAGCTTGGATTTGTCCGGCGATTACTTCCTAACGAAGAGGCCGCGCTCGTCTCCGCCCAATCAATCCAAGAGGCGCAGACAAAGCCCAGCTACACCTCGGCAGGCGCAGCCTTGGTGTCAGGCAATGACGTTACCTTCCAATACCAAGACCCCGACGTAGATGGCGGCCTCGACATCAAGATGTCGTCAAACGACACCCTGATCGGGCACCTAAACACCGTTCACAAGACCAGCACTCATGTCTGCGACATCGAAATGGAAGGCATCCTTTTGGATCGCCAAAACATTGAGCTGCGGTGGAAGAGCGAAGACGCCCAATGCTCAATCCGCATCGGCATTGAAGATAAAAACTTAAGTGTCAGCGGATCGAAGGGGTGTGAGGGCTACTGCGGAATGGGTGGCCGCTTTCACGGGGACTACACCCTAGCTCCTTAAACCAAATGCTCGCGTCTACCTGAACATCAATACCAAGCAGCAACGCGACCTGCGCTTTTCACAATGAGGAAATTATGCCTAAGAACATTACCATTAAATCCAATCCCGCTACGCCGCAGGTGGCCCGCAGTCGTCGCCGCGACGACAAACATCTCGTGTCGAATGGAATCGCTTGGTCCTGTCTAGCCCTGCTGCTCACCGCCTCGTCAGTGGCCTTCGCTGAGCCAGAACATACGAGCGCAACGATAGATGATCTGTCCACCTACACGATTATTCCGAACGTGAAAGCCAGCGGCTCCTTTATCCGCATTTTTGGCTCTACGAACGCCGCCACCAATATTGAGATTAGGAGCTTCGGCAATAAGACAGGCCGGGAGTACACGACCAAGCCCCTCCAAATAAGGGCACCCGCCAATGCCTCTCCGCATCAGTATCTTGCGGCCCTCGACGATGCAGCCGCCTTGGCCGGCGCGGGAAAGTTATCGCCAGATGGTGAGGACACAGCGGTCACTCTGTACGTCCGCAATACTGATCCCGCGGTAACGGGCCTGTACCAGCATATTACTTACAACCAGATCACCCAAACTTTGGATAACGCGAGCGTATGCTCCTACAACAGCCGGACACCGGATTTGTCCATTCTGAATCGCATGGCACTCAATGTTCACACATCGTTGCTCCCAAGCCATGCGAGCTTCTTAAGCGTCACCAATCCTGATTCCGTGCCGCGTGTTGTCAGCCTAGTTAGCTATAACGCGGTAACGGGTGTGGATGTTGGACAGTTACCGAACTTCACGGTGCCCGCAAACTCAACCGTGCGCTTTCCCGCAACTGACTTGGAAACCCAGGGAAAGCCTCGCGCCGAGAACAGCGACTATCAGGTCGATGTCGTGCTTTTTCAGGGGGCCGGTGACACAGCGGTAGACAGTAAGGGGCTGCCCAAAGAAATAACCGCCGTGCTGTCCCATACGATCATCAACGTCGCTACGGGGGTGGAAAGCAACCTGACGCAGATTTGCCCGATTGCGCCTCCGCCAGTACCGGAAAAGACACCGACGGGTCCGGTTGATCCATCACCCGACCCGATCAACTGCCCACTGGCGCGGGTTGGAGCCAACTCAAAGGCAATCATTCAGGAGATACTCTACAATTACACAGCGGCGTGCCCCGCTGATCGTGATTGGCCTGCCGACAAAAGCACTCCCGGATATCTGTCACCAGACAGCGGTGCGAATGGGCGTATCGCTACGCCGACCGATGTTGATTGGTGGAAAGTCGATCTTGTTGCCGGGGGCCGCTATGACCTCAAATTCCTCCCAGAAAATGCCGATCTGAGCAATCGTCGTATGGCGCTACGCGATCCGAATGGCGTGCCTATTCCTGGAGCCTTGCTCGTTGCTCACCAAAACAAGTTCCTGTCGGACTACGGGTTCCTCTACCAAGCAACGGTCACGGGCACCTATTACATTGAAGTGAGCGCAGCGACCGATGGTGCGGTTCCCAATGCTGAGGGCAATCCCGGCACGACTGGTAGATATCAGTTGCAGGTCGTGGCGAGGTAAAAACAGACGGTACTAGGCAGCTGCACGGGACGTTGGATTTGATAGGTGAACCTTAGCGAAAGCATCTACCGCGTTCCGTGCGGCGCCCCTTAGCGGGGATATGTCGATATGCTTAGCCCGGACTTTGATCCCGCTGCGATGTTCGTAGGCGTGCGCGAGGTCAGACCATTTCCAGCCACCTGGAATAACTAGCCGCCGGATGCGAAAAGGTGACTCAACGGCGAGGCTCAAATGGACCTCGCCACCGATAGTGACCATGACGGCGGTTCGCAATTGCGTTCTCTGCTTACCTCTTTTTCCGGCAGAAGCGCGAAGGCTGGTAAAGCGTTCAATCGTCTTCGACGCCCACACATCATGCGAAGTCACTGACGCATAGCTATTGGGTTCCAGTTCCTCTCTGAGCGTGGATACCATTTCATCTGCCGCTGGGGACGGCGCAACATCCTTTAGAGCGACACCCCAAGTAGCTGACCATAGCCGCCCCATGAGGACGTAGAAATCGAGCGGAATGGTTTGGGCCTCGGTTTTGGCAGCTATCCATTCGCTGAGGTGCGACATACCTAATGCCGCACTGGGGCGTTCGTTCTCCAGTATGCTGTCGATCTTGGCGCGGGTTCCGAGATCGCTGAAATATAGGCCGAGGCCCTCAGATATTCTAAGTCTCATAGCCTAGCTCCTTGAGTGTTGAGGAATGTGCGGGGTAAGTCACGAATTGTGCGATCTGCGGCGTCCAATATCGGATGCCGGAAAAAACAAGTTTGAGACGTCTGGGACCTCCCGGATGCCGGAGACATGCGGGTTGATGCGGTCTAAAAAGACGATGGTGGTCAGTGCCGCGGCTTTCTTTCGAGTCCCCGCTTTTTTGCCTCAGTGAACATACTCGGTTCCCAGATATGAAAGGTTGACCCGTATGCTCATTCGATTTTGGTGCGCCGGTTAACGCGCCACGCTTTTCAAAGCGGCCACGGTGGTTCCGCGCACAACGAAATTACTATCGCGCAGAGCGGGCTCTGCGGGTCAAAGAGACAGCAAAGTGGTGGAAGACATTGCCTTACTGGCGCGTGCCGGACATTTAAGAAGGAATGTGCGCAGGGCTGCTGCGGCTCTACTCGTGGCTTTTGATCACTAACGCCATGAGCGTCTTGAAGTGCATAATTCAGGTTATGCAAAGACCTTTGGAATTAAGCCAGCATTGTGGCGGCGGTGATCCTTCGGAAGACGGAACGGATACAACAGACATTGCGTGAGATATTCGTCCGTGCGACCTCCGGGAACAAGTCTAGGGCTGACGTCAAGCGATCTCGCCAGGTACGCGATATCCATCTACGTGGACTATTCATCGCGCGTGACCCATCCAATTTGAGGGGGCTGTATGCGTAGCGGCGACGCATATTTGAAAGGAGGTCCCGGTCGACGGAACGATGATCGATCCCGAATTTAAGGACACATGCCAGGTGTGTTTCCGTATCGTCATAGTCAAAGCGTCTCTGCTCAACTTCAAATTGATTCGTGTGTTTTGCCGTGCGTAGCCAATGAAAAAATCCGACCTCGAATTTGGTCCCGCTCGGTATCCGCGTTGCTGGGATTTTCTGAGTCACTGGAAGTCGCTTAGAAACGGTGTTCTTGTTCCCACTACTGAGTATGCGCTGGACAAGATGCCAGCGACCTTCACACGCGACGTCTACATCGTGGAAGTCAAAGATAGTCAAGGTTTCGTGCGGTTCCAAGGCACTCGACTGACGGATCGGTGGGGTGTGGATCGAACAGGAGGTGAAATCGCTGGGCATCGTTCAAGGGAATTCCAATCAAGCGTATCCGCGGTTTTGAACGCGGTCGTGAGCAAACCTTGCGGCTATTATTCCACCTGCATCTATTCGACATCTCGTGGTCGGATCATTGAGGCGCAATTCGTAGGGTTACCGTTGGCTGTGCGGATCGGGCGTGACCTGCCCCCCTGAAACGCCCCCGATTATGGGTTAGAGTTCTGTTCTCCATGAAGGAGACGGACGATGCGTAAGAGCAGGTTCACGGAAGAGCAGATCATCGGGATCTTGAAGGAGCACCAGGCCGGGCTGTCTGCCGCCGAGGTGTGCCGCAAGCACGGCGTCAGCGACGCGACGTTCTACAAGTGGCGATCCAAGTTCGGCGGGATGGATGTGTCCGATGCCCGCAAGCTGAAGAGTATCGAGGACGAGAACCGGAAGCTGAAGAAGCTTCTGGCTGAGTCGATGGTGGACAACGCCACGCTCAAGGAGATGCTCACAAAAAACTTCTGACGCCCAGATTGCGGAGAGCGGCTGTGAGCTGGGCGATCCGGGAGAAGGACTACTCTCAACGCAAGGCGTGTGCCTTGGTGGGCATGGAACCGAAGACGTTCCGGCACACCTCGACGCGGCCTGACGATGAGCCGATCCGGTGCCGGCTGCGGGAGCTTGCGTCCCAACGCCGACGGTTCGGCTATCGGCGCCTTGGGCTTTTGCTCGGCAGGGAAGGCATCGTGCTGAACCACAAGAAGCTCTATCGGCTGTACCGCGAGGAACGGCTGATGGTGCGTAAACGTGGCGGGCGCAAACGTGCCCTCGGCACCCGAGCGCCGATGGCGTTGCCCCAGGGGCCAAACCAACGCTGGTCCTTGGACTTCGTCAGCGATGCCCTGGCGAGCAGCCGCCGCTTCCGCGTCCTCACGCTGGTTGATGACTTCACGCGGGAATGTCTGGCCCTGGTGGTCGATAACTCACTGTCCGGGATACGGGTGGCGCGGGAACTGGATCGGGTCGCGGAGTTCCGGGGCCATCCCTGCATGATCGTCAGCGATAACGGCACTGAGCTGACCTCGCACGCGATCCTGGCTTGGCAAGAGGAGCATCACGTGGAATGGCACTACATCGCACCGGGCAAGCCGATGCAGAATGGCTTCGTTGAGTCATTCAACGGTCGGCTGCGCGACGAGTGCCTCAACGAGCACCTGTTCACCAATCTGCCGGAGGCCCGCCGGTTGATCGAAGAATGGAGGGCCGACTACAACACCAACAGACCACACACGAGCCTCGGAGGGCTCACGCCGATCGAGTTCGCAAACCGCCCCATAGAGGGGCAAAACCAGAACAGACTCTCCTCATAAACGAGGGCATACAGGGGGGCAGGTCACCTCTGGCCCCCCCGGTCTTAGTCGCCGATTAGTACGAGATTCCCGTCCTTAAAGCTGCGATCCCTACGCTTTTGAATTGCAGTGACTGACCGGCTTGGTGAGATTAAATCCGAGGCGAAAACCGCTGTATCCGATCCTAATCCGATTAAGTGGCTTCAACCCCAATATCTAAGGGGGGAATAGTGCGAATTTTCTTCTAAATACCCCATCTCTAAAATCGAAGGGGGCACGATGCGCGTAACAGCAATGGTGCGAGCGTCCAAGCTCGGTTGGGTGGCCGTAGCACTTCTCTGCTTCCAATTACAGCCGTCCAAGGCGGACGTCGCATCGTCCTGCGCGGCGTGCAAGGCGCTTGAGGTACCGAAAGCTAAATCGCGCCCAAAAAATACGCTCGGCTGGCTCGTAGAGCAATACTTTCAGTCCGCTGACTTTAAAGTGGAGTTAAGCGAGCGCACGCAGTACACCCGACGCCGCGAACAACTGGCTCAAAGCTTTACGCCAACTCTTTGGCAGAGCGCAGGAGGCTTATGATCTGAAGTCTAACCCGGCCAGAGATGTGCCTTATATTGAGACCAGCGGCGATGGTTCTCATATGTGGACGGCCGAAGAGGTACAGCGGTATCAGCGCGTGTTTCCCGTGGGCACGAAGGCGCGCTTGCCTGTATCTGCGCACAACAAACAACGAGGACTGCTGACCAACCTTTTCCGTAATTCCAGCCCCGAGCCTCTTCACTGCCGCGAGCCCACGTCATTTGATTTCCTCATCGGCGGTCAGGAACGCCTGCGGCACCGGATCGCCGATGTGGTGGTGTGGGGTCGGGCTTTTTCAGATTCTTGATGCGTGCGCCGAGTCAGGGTAATGGCGTCGGCCGTCAGGGCAAGTGCGGCGGACCAAAGAAACGCAGCGCATCAAACGCCGCATCGCAGGCAAGTTCTGTCATAACCCGCATTGTAACGCCCCGCCGCTTTGGTCCGGGCTCTACCTTAGGCGAGAGGGCGGGGGTGTCGGGAACCCGCAAAAGGCCCGCTTAAAAGAAAGACGGGGCGGCTTGCGCCGCCCCGTTTGGAGTGAGGTTCCGCTAACGCGGAGCCGGAGGAGTCTTGGATTAGAACATAACCTGGAAGCGCGCCGCGAGGGCATTGAGCTTTAGTCCTCCCAGCGTACCGGCACCGCCGACCGTTGCGGTGGGATTCATTTTGTCCAGGTTGGTGTGGATGTAGTTCAACTTCCACAGCATGTTGGAGTTCCAATACCAGTTGAGACCGGCAGTGTAGCTCGTCTGGCGGCCGCCGTTGACGAATCCGGGTTGCGCCGCCGCAGTGAGGCTGGAAGTGAAGCGATCGGTGAGGTCCATCTGGCTGATGCGCGCGGCAATTTCGAACGCGCCCATGCCGCCTTTGTTGGGCGAGAACGGTTCGACGGGATTCACACCGGAGTAGGCGCCGGAGTTGGCCGAGTAGGTGCGCCGCCCTCCGAACGTGTAGGAAACCTGGGCGTAACCGCCATCGAAGTTTACACTCGGACGGCCGCGGCGCTCTACGTTAACCCAGAAGTATTCGCCCTGATAGAACAGGTTGCCCCACGCCACCGCGCTTTCCACGCCGTAGACGCTGGAGCCGGTGACCGGGTTGGCGACGGTGCCGAGAGCTCCGGTGCTGAGCGGCGTGCTGGGATCGACGCGCAGTTCCGGCCGGTCGCTGAGGGTGATGGTTTGCGCCGTCCCGGGCCCGCTGTTGGGGGCCTTGAAGAGCTGGCCAGCGGTGCCGCCAATATGCACCGAAAGCAGATCTGTCTGGATGGGGTTGTATGTGGCGCGCTGGTAGGCGCCCAACGTGCGCTGCGTGAGAGCATGAGCTTGGCCAACGGATGAACCGACTAGATAGGCACCGAACCAGTAGTTTTTATCCCAAGTGCGGAAACCAACCTGGCTACGTGCCGTACCACCCACGATACCATCAGCCACATTCACGGGCGTGGCGCGTTCCAGGAACATGACATCGTTGGAGCTGGCAGAGCGGTCGAGCGAGAAGTAAGCGGAGAAGTAGCCGATATCCAGACTGGTGTTCTTGATTCCGGTATAGCTGAGCATGGCTGTGTTGATGAGTGTTGCGTTGTCAGTCGCGCCGCCGCCATCAAGGATGAACTGGTAGCTAAAGTCGCCCATTGCCTTACCGGTCACGCCGAAGCGGCCACGGCGAACGTTGACGCCACCCGTCATCTTGCCGCCGGCTGGGGTTCCGATCCCGGTGGTGCCTTCCGGCTTCTGGCTGAGGTAGCCGCCCATGTCGAAGTGAACGCGGCCGGTGGGGGCGATAGTCCAGTTGCCATCAGCACTGGAGAGCGTAAAGCGGTGGGTGGCGGATTCGACGATCTTCGGGTTGGCGGGCGGGATCATGCGGATCGAGCCGCCTTCAAACACGTTCTTGCCGCCAGCCTCCAGGTTGGCTTCGCGGGCCTTCTTGACCGCTTCTTCGCGCGCCATAGCTTCTTTGGCGATTGCTTCGGTCTGGGCCGCTTCGTTGGCCTTCACGGCATCGAGCTGCTGCTGCATGCTCTGGAGCTGCTGTTGCAGCATCTGAATTTGCTTAGCGAGATCGGCCGGTTTTTCCGCTGCGAATGTAGTACCGGTGGTCAGCGTCAGCATCAAAGCCGACGTAGCGAAGAAAATCTTTTTCATCCTGTGCTCCTCAAAGCCCCTCGT
>JAIEMI010000057.1 GCA_019752235.1 Rhodospirillaceae bacterium | reverse complement strand
CCTGTCCGCGAGGCCTTACGACGGCTCATCGCCGAAGGCCTGGTGGAAGGGATCAAGCACCATAGTCCCGTCGTCCGTGGCGTTGGCAAGCTTATGTTCAAACAAATGTTTGAGGTGCGCGCCATACTCGAAGGTTTTGCTGCGCGCCGTGCGGCTCAACATATCGGTATTTCAGGTAACGCTAAATGGGTCGCGCAACAGCTGAAATTCTGGTCGGGAAACCGCATTCGCAGCGACACTAGTTTTGTCCAGGCCAATACGGAGTTTCACAGCGGCATTTTGCGCATCGCCGATCACGAGATTCTTGGGCAGCAGATCACGCAACTCGCCATTCCCGGATACAAGGCCGTATTCCGGCCGATCATGACGGACAAGGATATCGCCCTGTCTTGCAAACAGCATGTCCGCGTGCTGACTGCTATCGCCGAAGGTGACGCGCGGAGTGCGGAAAAGATCATGATCGATCATGTCATGGACACCAGCGAAAGAGTGACCGCGTTCTATGACAATGCGCTATTTGACCGTCGACTGCGTGAACTCGAGCGGCTCAAACGCGAAGATTAGAGTCCGAGGTGTGTTGGGCCGCCCCGGCGCACCCCCCGCAGGGTCGGCGCATGGGTCTGCGCGCCGTTTCGCCGGAGGCCCAAAAATCTTTCCATAGAACGGTTACGATGAATTTGGGAGGGCGAAAAGTCCTTGCCAAGGGGGCGTGTCCTCTCATATTGTCCTACAATATTCGTTGCGCAATAATATGTAGGATCCGGCGCGATGGCGCACCACTCATCTACCCATAAGTGGCCCACTGCGGACTTTACGCGGGTGCCATACCGCGTGTTCTACGACGCCGACATCTATCGCTCCGAGGCGGATCGCCTCTTTCGCGGCCCTCACTGGAATTACCTCTGTACCGAGACCGAGATTTCAAATCCCGGCGATTATGTCATCAGTTACGTCGGAGAAACCCAGGTTGTGGTCAACCGCACGGAAGACCTTACGATCATGGCCTTCATCAATAGCTGTGCTCATCGCGGCGCGCAGCTCGTCCGCCGCTTGCGTGGCAACACGCTGTCGCATACGTGCGCCTATCATCAGTGGTGTTACGACACGAAGGGCGCGTTGTTGGGCGTGCCGCAGCAACGGGGGGTCAAGGGCAAGGGGGGAATGCCCGCAGATTTCGACAAGGCCAAACACAGCCTCAAAACCTTACGTGTCGAAACATACAAGGGGCTGGTGTTCGGTACGTTCAGCGTTGCGACGCCGCCTTTGCACGACTACCTCGGTCCCAAGATTCGCGAGCAGATTGATCGCATATTCGACCGTCCCTTAAAACTGCTCGGATACTATCGCCAGCGCATCCCGGCCAACTGGAAACTGTATTTGGAGAACGTGAAAGACCCCTACCACGCGGGGCTTCTCCACTTGTTTCATGTCACGTTCGGGATCTATCGGCCCACCATGTCGGGCCGCGTATTCATGGACGAAACACAAGGGCACAGCGTCCTTCGCACGGCGGATATCGGTGAACAGCAGGCGGATGTAAACACGGCCTATGCCGGGATCGACAAGTACCGGCCCGACTACAAACTGCAAGATCCGTCGTTGTTCGACGTTAAGCCCGACTACCCCGACAAAGTCACGAACATGATCCTCACGATCTTTCCCAACGTCATGCTGGGGCAGGTGGCGAACACATTTCAAATTCGACACGTGCGCCCCAAGGGTTTGCGGGAGTTCGAACTGTTCTGGACGTACTTTGGCTTTGCCGACGACGATAACGCGGCCGTTGAAGGCAAGCTGCGCCAATCAAATTTTATCGGTCCCGCAGGGTACATATCGCTCGAAGATGGCGAAGCGGGCAGATTGGTGCAAATTGGCGTCGAGCATCGCGAACCCTCCGACATGTCGGTCATCGAGATGGGTGGCCGCGGCCCCATCGCGGATATCGACACGCTGAGTACGGAAGTAGCTTTGCGCGGATTCTGGAAACACTATGCTCAATCCATGGGTTTTGCTCCGACAGGCGCGGATTAAGCCATGCGTGTACTGTCTTCAGAAGCCGCTCCGATCTGTGCTATTCGCGTGTTGCTCGATGATTACACGGCGTGCCTTGATCGCGACGAATTAGAGCGGTGGCCTGAGTTCTTTGTTCCCGATGGCATTTACAAAGTGCTATCGCGCGAGAATGTCGAACGTGGATTGTCCGCGCCGCTCATCTACTATTACAGCAGGGGCATGATGCGCGACCGCGTGACGGCCTTGCGCGATGCTCTAACCTATGAGTTCGTCTATACGCGCCATCTGGTGTCGGGTACTCAGATCGCCCGGTTGAGCGACGGCGCATACCGCGTTACATCGACATTCGCCATATATCAGTCTACCGAGGAAGGCGTGACGCGGCTCTTTTGCGTCGGCGGATATGAAGATCGTGTCGCGATGACTCCGGACGGCCCGTGCTTTGCGGAACGCACCGTCGTCGTCGATACGTTCGGCGTCCTCAATCTCATCGCCGTTCCCCTGTGAGCGCCGCCATGTCCGCTGTCCCGCCCTTTAAAAACCTGTCGCCAGTCACCATGCACGTCGAAGGCATTCCCGTCGGCGGTTGGCAGGGGGGCCGGGGGTTTCCGCTGCTGCTAATTCACGGGAGCGGCCCCGGGGCGTCATCCATCGGCAATTGGCGCCTCGTGCTTGATGATCTGGCGTCCCGATACAAGGTGTTGGCGATAGATTTAATCGGCTTCGGCAGTTCGGGCCGCAAACCGCGTCCTCCATATTTCGATTTCGATTTGTGGGTGCGCCAAGCCAAGGCGGCGCTGGACGGGCTGGATGCGTCTCGGGTCGGCATCATTGGGCATTCCATATCCGGCGCGATTGCCTTGAAGCTCGCTGCCTCGGACGCGCGTATTATCAAAGTCATGACGACCGGCAGTATGGGCACGAACATGCCTGTCAACCCGCATCTTTCCAAGGTCTGGCGGTGCCCCAAGTCCCGCGAAGACATGCGCGCGGCGGCACAGGTGCTGATCTGCGACCGTGCTCTGATTACCGACGATTATCTCGACGCCCGCATGGCCGTCATCGGATCGGCTGAGTATCAGGCCTACTTCGATGAAATGTTTGCCGAGCCTTTCGCCGCATACATTGCCGCGTCTAGCCTTGATCCCGACGAGTTGGCCCGGATCCCCTGCGACACTTTGATGCTGCATGGTCGAGATGATCTGCCGTTTCCTGCAAATCATACGTCCGTGCCGCTTAGCGCCGCGATTCGCAACGCCGACCTGCACCTCCTTGCGCAGTGCAGCCATTCGGTCGCCATGGAGCGCACGCAGACCTTCCTGGCATCGGCCAGATCGCTGTTTGGATAGGAGCTTGCCATGCCTCAAACGCTGATCACCTGCGGTAAGCTGTTTACCGGCGTGGAAACTACCGCCGCCGTTAATCAGGCGATCTTGATCGATGGTGAAGACATTAAATATGTCGGGCCCAAGGATCGCGCGCCGCCAATCGACGCCGGAACGAAAGTCATCGATCATAGCGGCGATTTCGTGATGCCGGGCATGATCGATATCCACGTCCATCTCTCCTATGGCGAGGCGCGGACTGAGGAAGATATCGACCTGTTTGCGTCGGTGGAGTTTCGCGCGTTGCGCGGCATGGAAGCGGCCCAACGCGTGCTGAAGGCGGGGTACACATCGGTTTGCGATCCCACGACCTCCGGCCGGGTCAGTCTGGCGATCCGCGACGCCATCGACGCTAAGCTATTCCCCGGACCGCGCTTGACGTGCTCTGGCCAGAATATTTCGACGCGGCAGGGCTTAATCGACTGGTATCCCACCTGGATCGGTGTTCCCGATACTTCCATCGGCCGGGTCGTAAAAAGCATCGACGAGGGAATAGATATGATCCGTCTTCAGGTGAAGGACGGGGTCGATTTTATTAAGCTCGCGATGGATGGCGACTCCATGAACCCTGCGTCAATTCGTCTGTCGTGCGCTTTCCGGCAGGAGGAAGTCTCGGCGCTGGTGGCTGAGGCGCATCGCCTGGGTCGCAAGGTGGTTGTACATGCCCGCGGTTCCGAGGGCGTCCTGTACGCCGCGCGTGCCGGGGTCGACCTCATTTTTCATGCATCGTGGATGGACGGCCAAGCGCTCGAAGCGGTGGTCAAGAATGGATGCCGTATCTGTCCCACGTTGAACCTCATGGTCAATACGATCGAATTCACACGGTCTACGGATCCCTGTTATCCATCGCTCGTGGACGCGCATAAACGTGAACTGGAAGCCGCCGCAAAGAACCTCACAAAAGCCCGAGAAGCCGGGGTTGAGTTTCTCGTCGGCAGCGAGGCGGGCTTCGCGGTCACGCCATATGGCGAGTGGAACGCCCGCGAAATGGACAATCACGTCAAATATCTCGGCTTCTCGGCCGGCGAAGTGTTGCGGCAAACTACATTTAACAATGCTTGGTTTACCCGCGATGCTGATTGCGTCGGCGTTCTCGCACCCGGTCGCCGGGCGGACATCCTCGCGTTGAAAAAAGACCCCATTCTTGACATCACCGTCCCTCAAGACAAAGCCAATATCGCGGCAGTGTATCTTGCGGGCGAGCCGGTTGACCTGACTCCAAACTTGAAGCGCACCCGATTGCCCGGTGAGTTCTCGTACGCCATGTGGAACGAGGTCTACACGCGCGCACGAGTGGAGAATTTTCATAACGCGGCGGAATAATACCGCGCGTTAACATCGAAAGGCCGCCGACCATGGAAAACGCGCTCGTTGACTCTGCCATCCTCGACAAGGTGAAGGGATGGCGCGCTTATGTTGAAGCCAAGCTCGGGTTCCGGAACCACTGGTATCCGATCCTTCAATCTTCCGACGTCGCGGAAGGTAAAACCACAACCGCGACATTGTGTGGCGAACGACTCATATTCACGCGGATCGACGGCGCCGTGCATTGCCTCCGTGACCGGTGCTTGCATCGCGGCGTGCGTTTTTCCCACAAACCGGAATGTCACACCAAAGGCAGTCTGACATGCTGGTACCACGGTTATACCTACCGTTGGTCCGATGGGAAATTGACGGATGTCATCGCGGCGCCCAATACGCGTATTGTTGACGGCGTGCGGGGTGTCAGGACGTTTGCTGCGCAGGAAGCGCAGGGCCTGGTGTTTGTGTTCATGGGCGACCGCACGGGCGATATTCCGCCGCTTGCGCACGATGTGCCGCCCAACTTTCTCGATGCCGATATGCACGTCATGTCGAAGTTGCGTATAGTCAAGTCGAACTGGCGTCACGGCGTGGAGAATGGTTTCGACGCAACGCATATCTATATTCACCGCGAATCGCGGCTCATCCAGGAAAACAACCTCCTGCTGCCGCTGGGCTTCGCGCCTTCGGCCGAAAAACCCTACCGTGTTATTGACGGTGATCAGGGCCCGGTCGGGGTTGTCGAGGAGTACGGGCCACACGTCATACCGGCCTTCGAAGGAAAAATTGAGGGACAGACGGTGCTGAGAGTTCCGTCGGATATGACGGGGAAAAATATCGTCCCCAGTACCATTTCGATGTGGCTGCCTTGTGCTCTGAAAGTCGATCCTTGGCCGGATCCGAGAACCACCCAGTTTGAGTGGTATGTCCCGATCGACGAAACCAATCATCTGTACGTGCAAACCCTGGGGTCGCGTGTCGGCTCCGACGAGGACAAGCGCGCATTCGAGCGCGAATTCAACAAGCGTTGGTCGTTTTATGCCTTCGACGAGTTCAACGGCCCGGATATTTGGGCGCGCGAAGCCGCCGAGGAAGGGTATGCCTCGGATCATCATTGGGTCGATGAGGCGCTATTTGAGGCGGATGAGAACATTATCGCGTTTCGGAAGCTGATTTCGAAACGCAACCGCGGCGTCCAAAAGCCCAACCACCTGCGGGAATAGCTGAATGATCCGTACAGTTCCGGCCTCCGCCGCCGGCGAAGGCATCAAGAGTATGTTCGTATCCGCAGGCGGACACGAGACTCATTATTTAAGCGCCGGCAGCACCGGCCGACCGCTTATTCTCGTCCACGGCGGCGGGGCCGGCGCTGATGCGGAGGGTAACTGGAGCAATGTTATCCCCCGGCTCGCCGGTCGATACGACATTTACGCACCGGATATGGTCGGTTTCGGCCGTAGCGCTAAGCCGCGGGATGACGGCTATGAATACAGCCAGCCCGAACGTGAACTTCATCTTACCGCGTTTCTTGATGCCCTGAAACTGGGACCGGCGATACTGGTTGGAAACTCAATGGGCGGCCTGACCTGCTTGGGTATCGCGCGGGACCGCCCTGATCTCGTTTCGCATCTGGTTTTGATGGGGAGCGCCGGAATCGCTATGCCGCTCTCGCCGCAGCTCAAGACAATTCTGCACTATGATTTCACCCTGCAAGGGATGGAGCGTATTGTGCGCGCGCTGACGGCGCCGAATTTTCGGATTCCACCGGGTATGGTGGAATACCGGTACAGCATTACGGCGACAGAGGATGCAAAGCACGCGTACAAGAAAATCACAGCCTGGATGAATGCCCGCGGCGGTTTACAAATTCCCGAAGAGCGCATCGCAGGCGTGGATAAGCCGACGCTCGTCGTTGCTGGGAAAAACGACCTCGTCGTGCCAATCACCAGCGCCTATAAATTTCTCGAACTTATTCCGCAGTCCTGGGGGATGATTTTGCCGGATTGCGGGCATTGGCCGATGATTGAGCACCCGGAAGTTTTCGCGGAGATCGTCGATCAGTTTGTCTGCCGTTTGTCCGCGGGAGCGCGCGCGGCATGACTACAAACGCGCGTCAGGAAGTGCACGACTTCGTTCGCGATCTGTACCGCGAACCTGCGTTGAAGCGTGCATTCATCGAGAATCCCGAAGAAGTCATAGCCGCACGTAACTTCACCGCGAGCGAAAAAAATCTACTGATTGATGGGTCATTTCCGGCATTACACGAACTGAGAATGCATCCGCTGGTGCAAATGGTCTACGCCGTGGCGCGAAACCCGGCCATGACAGCGCAGATATCATTTCGCGATTATTTATCTGATCTGGAATAGGGACCAGGACAATGGGAGCGATTGTCGGCGCGTTTGGAACGGCTCACATTATGATGAAGCGCGGCTCCGCCGGCGACGCGGGTGAGCGCGTTTTCGCCGGTATGAGAGAAATCGGCCGTCGGATTCGCGCGCTGGCGCCTGATCTATTAGTGATCGTCTCCTCCGATCACATGTACAACTATGACCTGAACGTGCAAACCCCATTTGCCGTTGCCGTGGCGGACGTCTTTACACCGTTCGGTGACATGGAACTGCCCGCCACGCCCTTTCCCGGGCACACATCCTTTGCTGCGGGATTTATAGAATTTGCGGCGGAGGCCGGTTTTGATCTCGCCCGTCTTCAGGGTTACCGGCCGGATCACGGCGTGGTCATCCCGGCGTTATTTGCCTCTCCCCGTCAAACCCTGCCTGTGGTGCCGCTGATTGTAAATACATCGATGACTCCTATACCGCGCGCCCGCCGAAGTTGGGATCTGGGGCGCGCATTGGCGCGTTACGTGGCCGAAGTCCGGCCGGGTGGCGAACGGACGGTGATTGTCGGAACCGGCGGCTTGTCCCACTGGCTCGGCGTCCCTGAGATGGGCCGTGTCAACGAGGCTTTTGATACAACGGCATTGAATGCGATCACATCCGGCCGCGGTGAAGACCTCGCGGACTGGAGCACGGAATACATACTGGAGAACGGCGGTAATGGGGGCCTAGAGCTTCTGTGCTGGATATTGATGGCCGGGACAGTGAAGGGCGGAACGGGGGATCGTGTGTACTATGAAGCGATTCCCCAATGGATAACGGGCATGGGTGGCGTTCATATCCACGCGGGAAGCTAAACGGGATACAGCGATGGCGGCGGATGATCAAACGTTGATTTACTTGTGTAAGATGTCTGCGGTGCAAGCGAATTCCGCAGTGCGCGTTCTCGCCGAGGGCTACGAACCTCTGGCCGTGTGCAACGTCGGTGGGCGCTTTTTTCTGATCGCCGATACCTGTTCGCACGGGTTGGCCTCACTCAGCGAGGGCGACATCGAAGGCGGACAGATTTTCTGTCCCTTTCACGGGGGCTCCTTCGATATCGCCACGGGCAAACCGGTCGAGAGGCCAGCGAGCATACCGATTCCAACCTATCCTTTGATCGAAATCGGCGGCGATCTGTTTGTGGCGGCCAAAACATAGCTTGGTCGATATCCGACACTTCCAAGACGACAATCCCTGCTCATTCCCTGTTCTTGGGGCTAGCGTATCGTCGGCATGACGAGCGCAGAACTAGTCTATTTATTTGACAAAATAGTCAATAAATAGTACTAAATCCGCAACATGACGGAGGGGATTCCATGCGACCTGATATGCCGAACATCCAACTCAGCCATCTCGGTATCTGCGTCGAGAACATCGCACGGATGGAGGAGTTCTATACCAAGGTGCTCGGCTTTACGGTGACCGATCGGGGTTCCACGTTGGGTCTCGATCTCGTTTTTATGAGCCGCGACCCCCGGCACCACCATGAAATCGTTCTCTCGAGCGGTCGCCCGCCCGGCCTTGGCCGCAACACGATCACCCCCGTCTTCGGTCCGGTCATCAACCAGATCTCGTTCTCATTGGGGACGTTGAGCGAACTGCAGCAGATGTACCGCTATCTGCAAGCGGTGCATCCCGGGGAATACCTCTGCGCCAATCATGGCGTCTCGTGGAGTATTTATTTCGACGATCCTGAAGGCAACAAGATCGAAATATTCGTCGACACCGTCTGGTATATCACTCAGCCGGTGCTGGAGCCCATGGATCTCATGCGCCCCGAGGCCGAAATTCTCGCGGAGACGCAGGCGCTCTGCGCCAAGGGGCAGAACTTCCAATCCATCGCCGCGTGGCGCGAGAAAATCGGCATGGTCATGGCGGGTTAGGGGCCCCGAGACCGAAGACCGGTCCCGCGGCCACATCAAAGGCGCGCGCTTTCAGTGTCGTGCTGAAGCTTTCGCGGCTCCAGCCTTCCGGCGGCGTCAGCCGGTCCCAGGCATCGAACACGGCGATCATCCGGTCGACGAAAGGCTGGGCGTCCGCGATTCCACGTCGTGTCGCCAGGGCGATGAGCGCGGCACGTTCGGTCTCGCGCCATGCCGTCCAGCGCGGCGTTAAATCCGCGGACTCATCCAGAAATTTTAATCGCGCGGGCCCGTCCGTAGCGCTCTTGCGGACGGCGGCATCCGGCAGCAGGAAACCCCGTTGCGCGAAATCGAAGGCCGCGCCGGGCATCAGGTCAATAATGCGTTGCCGCTCGGCGGCGGAGAAGCGGCCCCAGGCCTCGTGACTGAGCGTAATCGGCATGGCGCCCACGATCACCCCCCGCGCCGGTTCGACCACAGTGTGGACCGCGCCCACGAGACCAAATGCACGGAACCACGACATCGGCGCCAGTGCACAATCTATACGCCCCCGCTCCAAGGCGGGCGCGAAGTCGGCGGGACTCAGGATTTCGGCGGTCATGCCCAGACTTTTCGCCCAGCGCGCCATGGTCGCGTTGACAACGCCCGCCGCGCGTCCCCGCAAATCTTGCAACGCCGCCGTTTCAGGGCGGCAGAAAATCACCGACGGCGCGCCGCTCCCGCCCAGAAGCAGAACGAGATTCTCGCGTTTCAGTTCCGCGACGCATTCCGGGCATTGCGCCAGAATGAACTCATGCAACGCGCCCGCCGCGGCGTAGGAGTCCGAGGCGAAGGCCACCATCTGCGACACCATCGAGGTGCGCGGCAGATAGCTGCTGACGTAGGACAGACCCACGAACCCGCCGTCCACCACGCCATCGCGAATGCCGCGCACGGTACCGGCCAGCGTCACCACGGAACCTCCGCCGTAGATGTCGAATTTCACGCGGTGATCGGCGACTTTCTCGATCTCCCGCAGAACCGGCAGGACGCCGCGGCTCACGGCGGGAGTCGTCGCCGCCAGACCAACGCCAAAACGCAGCGGCTGCGGGGCTTCAGCGGCGGCCGAGAAAGGTGATGCCGCCAAGACGACGGCGGCGAGAACCAAAGCGCGCATGACGTCAGCCTCCCACAAGCAAGCGCGGCAAAACCAGGATGGTTTGCGGATAGATGATGAGAACCGCCAGCACGGCGATATCCACGACTAGGAACCAAATCAGCCCTGAGGCGATGACGCGCATGGGAATGGTGCTGCCGGTGATGCTCTTCACCGCAAACAAGTTCATGCCCAGCGGTGGAATCAGCAGGCCAAGCTCGACGCACTTCGCAATCACGATGCCGAACCAGATCATGTCGGCGCCCGTGGCTTTCACGAGCGGCAGGACCACCGGCAACGCGATCAGGATCAGACCCAACGGCTCCAGCAGCATACCGAGGATCGGAAAGATTACCGCGATGCCCGTAATAAGAAGTGCCGGCTGGTCCTGCCACGGCGCGAACACCGCGGCGAGGGTGGCCGAAAGCCCCGTCACCGCCACAAGTTTTGTGTAAAGAATCGCGCCGGCGGCGATGAAGAAAATGTTCGCCGTCAGGCTCACCGTTTCGGTCAGGCTGTCCATCAATACGCGCGGGAACGCGCGGCCCTTACGCAGTCCGGCGATTAGCGCCGCGAGGCACGCGCCCCAGGCCCCGGCTTCGGTGGGATTGGCAAGGCCGCTATAAATCGACCCCAAGACTCCGATGATCAGAATCGGCAGCGGCCAGACCTTCGCGAGAAGGCGGAAGCGTGTCCCCCACGAGAAGCGTTCCGCGAGCGGCGGCGCCAGGGTGGGGTTGGCGGCGCACCGGGCGACAATCAGCACCGCGTAGGCCAGCGCCGTCATGATGCCGGGGAGAATGCCCGCCGCGAACAGCGCCGAGATCGATTGCTCGGCATAGATTCCATAGATGACGAGCAAAATACTCGGAGGCACCAATACGGCAATGGTTCCCGCCGAAGCGCACACCGCCGCCGCCAGTCCCGGATCGTAGCCCGAGCGGCGCATCTCCGGAATCGCCAGGCGGCCCATGGCCAGTGTCGTGGCGATGCTCGATCCTGAAGTCGCGCCAAATCCGGCGCAGGCGAAGTTGGTGGCGACGGCAAGACCGCCCGGCAAGCGCCCCAGCCACGCCCGCGCGGCGGCGAATAGCAATTCCGTCAGGCCGCTTCTGAAAGCCAGATTGCCCATCAGCACAAACATCGGAATCGCCGACAGATTCCAGTTGGCCGCCAATTCCGTAATGACCTCACCCGTCAATGCCAGCGCTTGCGAGGGGCCGAGCACCAGCGCAATGCCGACGATGGAAATGCCGAACAGGCACACCGCAATCGGTACGCCCAGCAGAATCAGCACTAGAAGCAGAGGCAGGCTCAGCAGCCCCGCGGCGCCGAAGGACATCATGGTGTGTCTTCTCCCGCATGACTCTGCGGTGACGGTCCGGCGATCAGCGCCACGGCCAGAAGCGCCAAGCCCAGCGGCGGAATCCAAGCGGCGGGCCAGGCCGCGAATTGCGACTCGGACAGTTCCACCGCCGCGGCGTGGTGCGTGAGATCGCGCGCCAGCATGAGGGAGGCGATGCAGGCATATATGCACACCGCGACACACAACCACCGGCTCGCCTCCGTGAGCACACGACGCACGCGCGGCGAGAAATAAGACTCCAGCGCGTCGGCCTTGAGCAAACCGGCGGTCTGGTGCACGCGCGCCAGGGGCAGGGCGATCACCGTCGCCATATAATAAGTGCCCGTCAGATCCGATGCGCCCTCGATCGGGCTGTCGAAGACGGATCGCAGCAGGCCCGCCAGCGCGATATGAAGTGTCATGAGCGCCAGCGCGGCCGCCGCGCAGGACTGCCCAACTATCGCGGCTCTATAAATGTGGCCTTCGCGCCGTGGCGCGTGTGATGCGTCCATTAAGTTTCCCCCGCCCTCAAAGATTGCGCACGCGAAGCGTACGCCGGAGCATATGATAAAGATACTTGACGAATTAGACAAATAACTTTACTACATTTTCGAGACAGCGCGGCTCGACGCGGTGCTGTTATTGGGACAAGAATTCAGCAGGGGGATTGTATGAGGGGCATTAAGGGGTTACGCCGCAGCCTGTTTATCAGCACGGCGCTTATGTCCGTGGCGCTGAGCCACGGCGCTGTTGCGGCCGAAACCGCCAGGTTGCAGATCGAAGAGGTCGTCGTGACCGCGCAAAAGCGCGAGCAGAATCTCGCCGACGCCCCGATTTCCATCACCGCCTTCACCAGCACGCAGATTGAAAACGCCGGCCTCGGCGACCTGTCGGAGATCGGCCACTTCACGCCCGGCCTCTACTGGAACAACATCAACGTCTCCAAGCCGCAGGTGTTCATCCGCGGTTTGGGCACCACGGCCTTCGATGCGGGCAGCGACCCGTCCGTCGCCGTCTTCCTGGACGACACCTACATCGCGCGCTTCGCCGGCATGAGCATGGAAATGCTCGACATCGAGCGGATCGAAGTGCTGAAGGGCCCGCAAGGCACGCTCTATGGCCGCAACTCCGCCGGCGGCGCGGTCAAAGTCATCACGCAGTCGGCCACCGACACGCTGACGGCCAAGCTGCAGACCTCGGTTGGAAATTACGACTCCGTGGATCTTCAAGGTACTGTCAGCGGCCCCATCAACGACAACATCAAGGGCCGCCTGTCGGTCATGTCGCGCAATAGCGATGGTTATGTTGATATTGTCGGCACGCCCCGCGACGGCTTCGACACCAACCGCGACATGGTGCGCGGTAAACTCGAATTCGCGCTCTCCGACTCGACCTCGCTCGTCGTTTCGGCGGATTACGGCCGCGTACGTGAAGGCATGTGGGCCATGGAAAATTCCGGCCAGCGCATCGCGCAGAAACACCCCAGCATCGCCGTCACGCCGACGCCCGGAAAGTTCAACGAAGCCTACGACTTCAACGGCTACCAGCATTCCACCACCTGGGGCGCCAATGCGCGCCTCGAAAGCGACCTTGCCTTCGCGAACTTCACGTCGATCACCTCCTTCCGCAACTCCAAGCTCGACGAGATGAACGACTTCGACGCCTCGGCCGCGGACTCCATCCGCCGTCAGTTCGCCGAAGACAGCGATGCGTTCCAGCAGGAACTTCGCCTGTCGTCGCCGGACGGCGGTGGTCCGCTGACCTGGGTCGGCGGCGTCTATTTCTTCCATGAAAACGTCGATCGTCTCGGCCAGTTCTTTGTGGGCAGGGACAACCAGTTCGCCATCGGCATCGGCCCGTTCCCGGGCAACGGCGGCCGGCCGTTCTCCTCGCTCGATACCCGCACGATCAAGAACACCAGTGTCGCGGTCTTCGGCCAGGCGACTTACGCCGTGCTCACGGATCTCAACCTGACCGCCGGCGCCCGCTACAGCTATGACAAGAAGACCATGGCCCGCTCGGCCACCACCGTCGGCGCGCCGGCCACGGGCGTGAATCCTTTTCTATCCGCGCCCTTCACGGCCACCGCCGGCAAAAGTTGGGACTCCATCGACCCCGCGGTCATTGTCGACTATCACGTCGCCGACAACGCCATGCTCTATGGCAGTTATAAACTCGGTTATAAGGCGGGGGGCTTTCAGACCGACCCCGTCATCAACGCCGCCGCCGCGCAGGTCATCTTCAATCCGGAAACGACCGAGAGCTTCGAAGTCGGATTCAAAACCGATTGGCTCGATCGCCGTTTGGTATTGAACGGCGCGGCTTTCCTCAATAACTACGACAATCTCCAATTCCTGCGCACAATCTCGCTGGGGGGCGGCGCGTTCGCTTCGCTTATCGACAACGTCGCCAAAGCCCGCGCCAAGGGCTTTGAGCTGGAAGTCACGGCGCTACCCTTCGAAGGGCTCAGCCTGTCTGTCGGCTACGCCTACCTTCATTCCGCCTACCGCACCTTCGTCGCCAGCGATGGGCGCAACCTCTCGGGACGTCAAACCAGCCGTTCGCCGGAAAGCAGCCTTAATTTCGACGCGTCCTACGCGCACCCCATCGGCGAGGGACTGCTGACCTTCCACACCCACGTTAACTACACCAGCTCATACTGGTTCGAAGGCGCGGGATTCGCGCCCTACAGCCTCAGCAAGGCCTACGCGCTGGTGGATGGACGCATCTCCTACGACACCGCCGACGAACAGTGGCGCATTTCGCTGTGGGGTAAAAACCTGACCAATCAGCCTTACCGCACGCACAATATCACCATCGTCATCGCCCCCAGCCCACTGACCGTGGCGTCGATGGATACCTACGGCCGCCCGCGGACATTCGGTGTCGAAGTCGCATGGCGCTACGGAAAGTGAAGTCGGCGTCCTCCCGGCGCCGGCCATCGCCGCGGCCGGCCTCGCGGCTCACGCGTCTCGCGCCGCAAGGCGTCATGGACACGCGTCCCATGGGGTTCGCCAAGGCGATGGCCGTCACGGCGGGACCGCTGCTGTTCACGGCGGCGGTCGGCTACGACAAGAACTGGAAGCTGACCGGCGACGGCGGACTGGAAGCGCAGATCAAGCAATGCGCGCGCAATCTCAAGGCCGTGTTGAAAAGCGCCAAAGCCGCGCCCTGCGACGTCATCCAGCTCAAGTTCTATGTCGTGAACCTGAAGCCCGACGATCGTTTCGTGATCAAGAAGGTGATGGAGCGGCACTTCTATGATGCCAAGGCGCGGCCCACCACGGCGCTGCTCGGCATCGCCGCCCTGGCGCGGCCGGACCTCCGTATTGAAATCGAGATGGTCGCGGCGCTTCCCGAAGTCCGCCACTAGCCTTTGGTATTGAACAGAATGTCGTCCTGTCCCAAGCGGTCGGCCAAAACCCCCAAGCTCTCGCGCAGCTCGTCCGCGCGCTTGCGGCCCAGTGCACCGACAATCTCCGTCTCCAGGGACTCGATCACGCCCTTGACGCCGGTGATGAAGCGTTTGCCCTTCGTGGTGAAGCACACGACTTTGGCGCGCCCATCTTCCGGGTCCGCCTCGCGCTCGACAAATCCAAGATCCTCGCACTCTTGTACAAAGTGGCTCATGGCTTGTTTGGTTACGCCCGCGCGGTCGGCGAGAATCGTGATGCGCGTGCCGCGCCAATCCATCTGGCGCATCACGCCCAAGTGGACACGCTTGATCTCGGGATATCCCATCGCATGAATGCGCACCAGCAAACCCTGCTCGAAAAACCGGAAGGCGTTCAGCAGCAAGCGCCCGAAGTTTCTATGACGCCAGATAAAGTCCGCGTCGTCCTTGAAAACCAATTCATCGGCGCTGGTCGGTTTGCGTTTCCGCAACGTGCCAATGGACTGCCTGCGCATCGTCGATCCTTCATCAAACGTGGAATGGGCCATCAATATATTGGTCCCGGCGAAAAAGACAAAATTTATTGACTTAATAGTCAAAAAACTTGACTGAGTGGAAACGGTATGTGGTCGGATAAAGCCTGCGATGTGTTTGGTTATCCCTTGCGGTACTGGCGGAAGGGCCGCGGTCCGGCGTTGGTGATTCTCTCGGGCGCCGGCGGCCCGGAAATCATGGTGCCCCTGGCGGAAGATCTGGCGCAGAATTTTGACGTCATCCTGCCCGAGCACCCCGGATTTGGCGCGGCCGATGCGCCGCCGTGGTGCGAGCGCGTGCCTGACCTCGCGTATTTCTACGCCGAAGCCTTCGAGGCGCTGAGGCTTAAGGACTTTGCGCTTGTCGGTCACTCGCTTGGCGGGTGGATCGCGGCCGAAATCGCGGTGCGGGACGCCCACGCCTTGCGCGCGCTTGTGTTGGTCTCCGCCGCCGGGATTTCCGTTCCCGGCGCGCCGCCCGCAGATAACTTCCTGTGGTCCCGCGCCGAAATGTTGAAGCGATTCTTTTTCGACCCCGCGTTCGCGCAGCAGGCTCTGGACAAGCCGTTCACCGACGAACAGCTCGGCCTCAACCTCAAACGTCTCCAATGCGTCGCCCGCTTGGTGTGGAAGCCGCGCTGGCATAACCCCGAACTGCAGCGCTGGCTGCACCGCATCAAGACGCCCACGCGTATCATCTGGGGCAAGGACGACAATCTGTTCCCGGCGGCTTATGCCGCGGCCTTCCAAGCCGCCATCCCCGGAGCCACGCTCGATATCATCAAGGAGTGCGGCCACCTGCCGTTCATCGAACAGCCGGACGCTTTTAAGCGCAGCCTCTTGTCGGGCTGCGGAGTAAAACCATGAAGTTCTACATGTTTCATTTCATGCCCTACCTGCATGCGCCGCTGGATTTCCGCGCCAAGGGGCGGGATACGCTGTGGATGTTGTACCCCCACGACTACTTCGACCCCGCCAAATGTCACGCGCTCTACAACCGCTATCTCGGCGAAATGGAGCTGGCGGATTCGCTCGGTTACGACGGCGTGTGCGTCAACGAGCATCACCAGACACCCCACAGCCTCATGCCTGCCCCGAACGTCATGGCGGGAGCTGTCAGCGCCCGCATCAAGAACGGCAAGATCCTGATCCTGGGCCGTGCGCTGCCGCTGGTCGATAATCCGCTCGCCGTCGCGGAGGAGTGGGCGATGCTCGACAACCTCACGGCGGGCCGGATCATCACCGGCATGGTGCGCGGGATTGGTATTGAATATCACGCCTCGGGCGTAAACCCCGGCGAGTCCGTAGGCCGCTACTACGAAGCGCACGACTTGATCAAACAGGCTTGGACACGTCCGGGGCCCTTCCGCTTTGACGGAAAATACTATCAGTATGCCTACGTCAACCCATTCCCGCGCCCGTTTCAGTCGCCGCATCCGCCCATCTGGATTCCCTCAGGCGGCAATCCGGATACCATCGTGTGGGCCGCGGCGCCGGACCGCAAGTACACCTACGTGCAGTTCTTCAACGCGCCCTACGAAAGCGTGAAGAAAACGCTGCTGTCCTATCGGGACGCGGCAGAGTCCCACGGCTACGACGCAAAGCCCGACCAGCTCGCCTGGGCGGTGCCGACCTATGTGGCCGACACCGACGAGCAGGCCATCAACCAGGCGCGCCCGCACATCGAAGCGCTGTTCAATGACTTCATGGCCTTCTCCAAGGAACTGCTTCTGCCGCCGGGTTACACCAACCTGGCCGCCGCCATCGCCATCAGCAAAGCCACGCCCGTGGGCGGGCGCGGCGGCGGGCGCACGACGATCGAAGATTTGCTCGAAAAGGGCATTGTCCACATCGGCAGCGCCGCAACCGTCCGTGCGCGTCTTGAAAAAGCCCGCGGCGAAATCGGCCTGGGTCATGTGTTGGCGTTGCTGCAGTTCGGCACGCTGCCCGCCGACCTCACGCGCCGGAACATCGAGCTTTATGCCTCTGACGTCGTGCAGCCGTTGCGCGCGAAATATCCCGATTAGTAGGAGACCGCCGTGGGAAAGTTTGACACCGCCATAGATCAGGTCACCAAGCGTTTCTTGGGACGTCACCTGTGGGTCGTCACCGCGACATTGAAAGTCGATCGCGACCGGCTTGGCCCGTTTCTGGATGAACACATCACGGAAATGCTGAAGCTGGAGGAAGAGGGGCATGTCATCGCCGCCGGGCCGTTTCTCGACGCCGCTGGCGCAAACACCGGGACCGGGATGTTCATTCTCTCGGCGCCTGACCGTAAATCCGCCGAGCGACTGGTGGCGCGCGATCCTTTCCATCGTGAAGGCCTGCGCGATTACGAGATTCGGGAATGGATCATGAATGTCGGTCGCTGGAGCATGGTGGTGCGGCTTTCGTCGCAAACCGCTGAAATCTTATGATGCGCCACGTGGCCGCCAATACACTCTCGGCCGACCCGCCTGTGTTGCTGGTCTGTGTGAGCCGCGCTGCCCGCGCGTGTTCCATCATCGCGAAGACCCGAGCCTTCTCGGTCAATGTGCTGGCCGAGGATCAGTTTCACGTGGCGCAGGTGTTCGCCGGCGCTTCGCCGGAAGTGAGATTCTCACATGGTGCATGGGAGATGCAGCGTGGTCTGCCGATTCTGGCGCGGAGCGCCGCAAGCTTCCTGTGTGATGTGATCGATACAAAAGTCGCGGGCACGCACATGATGTTTTTCGGGGGTGTCGTCAGTGTCACGGCAGGGCGCGGCGGCGTCTTGCTCTATCGCGGCGGTGCCTACGGGGCGTTCAACGGACTGCCGGCCCATGCCTGAAGGAACCCCCAACATCGTATCTTCGCCCCTCAGTCCTATCGAGGACATTATCGAGGACGTCCGCAACGGCCGCATGGTGGTGGTGGTCGACGATCAGGACCGCGAAAATGAGGGCGATCTCATTATCCCCGCGCAAATGGCGACACCCGATGCCATCAACTTCATGGCGCGTCATGGCCGGGGGCTGATTTGCCTGGCTCTGACGCGCAAACGCGCCCAAGACCTCAATTTAGCCCTTCTACAACAGTCGGAAGGACGCCGCATCAACACGGCCTTCACCGTCTCCATAGAAGCGCGCCATGGCGTGTCCACGGGAATCTCCGCGCCCGACCGCGCGCGCACCATCGCCGTGGCGATAGATCCCGCGTCATCCGCGGCCGATGTGGTCTCGCCGGGACACGTCTTCCCGGTGGTGGCGCGCGATGGTGGTGTGTTGGTGCGCGCGGGGCATACGGAAGCCGCCGTCGATCTTGCACGCCTCGCGGGCCTCAACCCCTCGGCGGTGATCTGTGAAGTCATGCGCGACGATGGCTGCATGGCGCGTCTGGACGATCTGGGTAAATTCGCCGCTGCACACGGCATTAAAATCGGCGCTATCGCGGATCTGATCGCCTTCCGGCGGCGGCACGAGAAGCTCGTCAAACGGCGTAACGAAACGCGGCTGCAAAGCGCCTTTGGCGGTGCGTTTCGTGTCCTGGTATATGAAAACCTCGTCGATCGTAGCGAACATATCGCGTTGGTCGCGGGTGATATCGATCCCGCGCAAGTCATTCCCGTGCGCGTCCATGCCCTCAACATTTTTGGCGATGTCCTGGGCGACATGACGCTCACGGGCACCGGCGGCTTGCACGCCGCCATGAAGCACATCGGCGCGGAGGGGCGGGGTGTCATTGTCATCATTCGCGATCCGCGCTCAGATATCCTCTCCTCTTGGGTCGATGACCACTGTGGGTCTGCGCAGCGTCAAAGCATCGCCGAACTGCGCGACTACGGCGTGGGCGCGCAGATTCTGGCCGATCTGGGGGTGAAACGCGCCGCGCTGCTGACCAATAACTCCCGGCCTCTTGCAGGGCTGGAAGGCTTCGGGTTTGCTGTCGTGGAGCACGTCCCGATTTTCGCCGGTTCCCGCAATCCGCGGCATATGTGAGGTTCTCATGCGCAAGCGCATCTATGGTCTATTGGCCGCTGTTCTGCTGTGCGGTTGCACACCGGCATCCGATATCCAACGTATCCAGCCCGCGGACGTCTACGATACGACGAAACGAGGATTCTCGCAGGTCGTGGTGACACCTGCCACGGCAAAAATCGTCACAGTCTCGGGCACGGTCGCCTTCAGTCCGGATGGATCTGTCGTGGGCGAGGGGAACTTGGAAGCGCAATTGAGCGCCGCGCTGGACAACGTCGCGAAATCACTCACCGCCGCAAAATCAAGCCCTGGCGATATCGTGCAGATGCGGGTGTATGTCGTGAACCTCAAACCCGAAGACCGCGCGGTCATCGTCAGGGGTCTGGATGCGTTCTATGGCGATGCGCCGCGCGGCGCCAGCACCGTTATTGGCATTCAGGGTCTAATGCGGTCCGATCTGTTGGTCGAAGTCGAGGCGGTCGGCCTCGCAAGATAGGCTGGGATCGTCGGCCCGGAGACCTCAGCGCGGCCAGCGGTCTCCTGTGCGTGGGATCCTGGATGTAGGTCATTAGCGACCGTGCTCGACCTTATCTTGATCGAATCCGGCGGCGGGAAAATTCCGCGCAAAGGCGGCCCCGGCATCACGCGCTCCGACCTGCTGGTGATCAACAAAATCGACCTCGCACCCCATGTCGGCGCGTCGCTGGAGGTCATGGACGCGACGCCAAACGCATGCGCGCCGCCAAGCCCTTCGTTTTCACGAACATAAAAACGCGGCAGGGCGTCGCCGATATCGCGGCTTTCATCGTAAAAATGGGCGGGCTAACATCCGGGTCTGTACCTTAAGTCCGGGTCTGTACCTTAAGTCTGCTTTTA
Organism: Rhodospirillaceae bacterium; assembly: GCA_019752235.1. Taxonomy (GTDB): domain Bacteria; phylum Pseudomonadota; class Alphaproteobacteria; order Rhodospirillales; family Rhodospirillaceae; genus SHVO01. Next base: position 1,382 of record JAIEMI010000057.1, on the reverse strand, counting down.
TGGACCTCATGGCACGAAAGTTATCGCGTGGGACGAGGAAACGCCGGCACCACCCCATTGCATCGCCCGGTTTCGCATAAATCAATTGCCATCGCGGCGTTCTCGACGATCGTCGAGTGGTACGATTTCACGCTGTATCTTTACTTCGCCACGGTGCTGTCGCGCGTGTTCTTCGGCGGTGGCGAGGCCTCGCTGGCCGCCACGCTGGGCGGCTTCGCGGTCGCCTATCTTTTCCGCCCGCTCGGCGCCATTTTCTTCGGCCACATCGGGGATCGCTTTGGGCGTCGCCGCATGATGCTTTTCTCCATGGTTCTGATGAGCGTGGCCATGCTCATCACCGCGTTCCTGCCGACCTATGCGCAGATCGGCCCGGCAGCGGGATTCGGCGTGCTCGCGCTGCGGTGTGTCATGGGTTTCTCCGTGGGCGGCGAATATACCGGAGTCGTCGCCTATCTTCTGGAAGGCGCGCCCCTGGACCGCCGCGGGCTCATCACTTCACTGGCATCGGCGGCGAGCGAGATCGGGAGTTTGCTGGCCGTCGGCGTCTCGGCGCTCACGGTGCATTTCCTCAATGACGCCGACCTGAGTTCCTGGGGCTGGCGCATTCCGTTCCTCGTGGGCGCGGCGCTCGCATCCAGTGTGTGGATCATGCGCGCGACCATGCAAGAGTCGCCGGAATTCGAACGCCAGCGCGCGGCGGGAACCACCCCGGCGCGGCCGCTGCGCTACACGCTCGCCCATCATCGCCGGGGCATCTTCCGCGCCTTCGCGATCTCGGCCTTGGGTTCGATCACTTATTATGTCGGGATTACCTATGTCCCCGCGTTCCTGTCGTCGGCGGGCGCGTTCACGGAGGGCGCTTCGCTGTGGCTCTCGACGGCCGCGGCCGTCGCGGTGGTCCTGGTGACGCCCGTGGTGGGCGCGGCGTCCGACCGGTTTGGCCGCAAACCCGTCCTGCTGTTTTTTGGCCTCTGCGGCGCCATCCTGCCTATTTCATTGTTCTTCTTGATGGCCAGCGGATCGGTGCTGCAGGCCTTGGGGGGTGCGATCATGCTCGCGGTTGTCGCCGGCGGCGTCAGCGCGGTGGGCGCGGTGGGCACCGCCGAACAATTCCCCGGCGAGGGGCGTCTCAGCGGCCTGGCCTTGGGGGCGACCGTGGCGACCGCGATCTTCGGCGGCCTCACCCCTTATCTTGCGCAGGTGCTGTTGGAGCGTACCGGCTGGCCCATGGTGCCCGGGGTCATGATCGCGGTCGTCGCCGTCTGCGTTCTACCGGTCTTTTTGCTTATGCCGGAAACGTCTCCCCGCGCCGGGCGGCGGGACTAATCCGCGCCGCCGGAAAATCGGTCGGCCGCCCGCGCCGGGCAAAGCCCTCCGGCGCG
>JAIEMI010000007.1 GCA_019752235.1 Rhodospirillaceae bacterium | reverse complement strand
GCGAGCACCACACCGTTGGCGATGGGGCCCGCTGCGCCGGGCGCGTTCTGCCAGGGCGTTTCGAGTGCCGCGTACCAGGGATCGCCCAGGTCGCGGGCGGATCGTGTGGAGGGTTTGGAGCCGGTCATCACCCACCACTCGCTGTCGGGCGGTATCGCCGTCTCGGCACGACGATTGACGATGCGGCGGGTGAAGCTTTCGATAAGGTCGCCAAGATGCTGGGGCTCGGTTACCCCGGCGGTCCCGCCATCGAGCGCGCCGCGCGCAACGGCGACGCCAAGCGTTTTGCTTTGCCGCGCCCTTTGAAGGGCAAGCCGGGCTGCGACTTTTCCTTCTCGGGCTTGAAGACCGCCGTGCGCCTCGCCGCCGAAGCGCTGCCGCCTGGTTCTTTGACCGAGAAAGATACCGCCGATCTCGCCGCGTCATTCCAGGCGGCGGTGGTGGAATCCATCGCGGACCGGGTCGCGCGCGCCGTGGTGATCTTCGGCGAAGCCTATCCCGAAGGGAAACATCTCGTCGTCGCCGGCGGTGTTGCAGCCAACACCGTCTTGCGCGCGATGCTCATGAACACCGCCGCCAAAGCCGGCTTAAGTTTCGCCGCGCCGCCGCCCGCGCTGTGCACCGACAACGCCGTCATGATCGCCTGGGCCGGCGTCGAGCGTTTGAAGCTCGGTCTCGTGGATGGTTTGGATTTCAAGGCGCGGCCGCGCTGGCCGTTGGACCCCACCGCGCCGAAAGCCACCGGCGCGGGCGTCAAAGCTTAGAGCATCGCGCCGAAAAGTGGTCTTCCGGTTTTCGGTCAACGCGATGCGACCAATATTTAGGCGTTATAGTACTCGCGAAACCACGCGACGGTTTTCGCCAAGCCCTCATCCAATGAAACGCTCGGCTGATAGCCTACGGCCTTCTTCAAGGCCGCGACGTCGCACCAGGTGCCCTCAACATCGCCTTCCTGCATCGGCATCATGTTGATCCGCGCCTTCTTGCCGATGTGCTTTTCCAGCGTGGCGATGAAATCCATCAGCTCCACCGGCGCGCCGCGCCCGATGTTGAACACGCGGTAAGGCGCCACGCCGCTGCCATCGGCTGTTGGATTCATCGCGTCCCAGCTTTCGTCGGGCACGGGAATATGGTCGGTCACACGCACCACGCCTTCGACGATGTCGTCGACGAAGGTGAAGTCGCGCATCATCTTGCCGCTGTTATAGACGTCGATGGGATCGCCCGCGAAAATCGCGGCGGTGAATTTCTGCGGCGCCATGTCGGGCCGTCCCCAGGGTCCGTAGACGGTGAAGAACCGCAAGCCGGTCATGGGGATTTTGAAAATGTGCGCATAGGAGTGCGCCAGCAGTTCATTGGCGCGCTTGGTCGCGGCGTAAAGGCTCAGCGGATGCGAGGCGCTGTGGTGCTCGGCGAAGGGCATGGCCTTGTTGGCGCCGTAGACCGAACTGGTGGACGCGAACACCAGGTGCTCCGTGCGCACCGCCAGCGCCGCTTCCAGAATGTTCATGAAGCCCGTCAGATTGGAATCCACGTAAGCCTGCGGGTTGTCGATGCCGTAACGCACGCCCGGCTGCGCGGCGAGATGGATGATGCGCGTCGGCTGCACCTGATCGCACAGCGCCAGAAGGCCCGCACGGTTGTTGAGGTCGATGCGGTGTCCGCTGAAACCGTCGTGCTGTTCCAGGCGCGACCAGCGTTCTTCTTTCAGCCGCAGATCATAGTACGGCGTGAAATTATCCAGCGCCGTAACGGCGCGGCCTTCCTTCAGCAAGCGCGTGGCCACATGGTAGCCGATGAACCCCGCCGCTCCGGTCACAAGAATGCTCATGCTTTGGTCCTGGACGATCCGTCACGGTAATGCAACGGGCTTGTCCTCTTCTATAGCTCATGCCAAGACTTTAGAGTATCGAGCGGGAGGATGCGGCGTCCATGCAGCACGTAGGGATCATCGGCGGCGGCGCCTGGGGCACAGCCTTGGCCGTGGTAGCGCGCCGCGCGGGCCGCGACGTCACGCTCTGGGCGCTGGAGCCCGAAGTGGTTTCCGCCGTCAATACGGATCAACGCAACCCGCTGTACCTGCCCGATGTTGCGCTCGCGCCCGGGATCACCGCCACCACCGACATGGCGGCCGCTGCCGTTGCCGATATCATTCTGCTCGTCACGCCCGCGCAGCACATCCGCCGCGTCTGCGCGACGCTCTCACCGCACATCAAACCCAACACGCCGGTGCTGGTCTGCGCCAAGGGTATCGAGCGCGGCACCTCCGCGCTGATGACCGATGTCGTCGCCGAAACTCTGCCTCAGGCGGCTATGATGGTGCTCTCGGGCCCGACCTTCGCGCGCGAAGTCGCGTTGGGTTTGCCGACCGCCATTACGCTGGGTGTTTCCGATCAGGTTATAGGCCGTCAGGTCGCCGCCGCCGTCAGTTCGCCGACCTTCCGTCCTTATCTTTCCGAAGATGTCGTCGGTGCGGAAGTGGGCGGCGCGGTCAAGAACGTGTTGGCCATCGGCTGCGGCATGGCCGACGGCAAAGGTCTTGGCGCCAACGCGCGCGCGGCGCTGCTGACGCGAGGATTGGCCGAGATCGTGCGCCTGGCCATCGCACGCGGCGGCAAGCCTGAAACCCTCATGGGCCTTTCCGGTCTTGGCGACCTGGTGCTGACCGCGACCTCCCTGCAGTCGCGTAACTATTCCCTGGGCGTGGCGCTGGGCAAGGGCCAGACCCTGGACGAAGTGCTGGGCGCGCGCCGTTCGGTGACCGAAGGCGTCACGACCGCCGAAGCGGTCGTCACCCTGGCCGCCAAGCTGAAGGTCGATATGCCCATCTGCGCGGCCATCGACCGGGTTCTGAACCACGGCGCGTCCATTGGCGACATGCTGCGTGGATTGCTGGAACGGCCCCTGCGCGACGAAGTCGACCCCGCCGTGAGACGATAGTTCCAAACGCTAGCCAGACGGCCTCGGCCTGCGCTATCACATTTGACATGAGCAAAACCACGCATAGGCCCTTGCGCCTCTATCCGGTGATTCTGTCCGGCGGCAGCGGCTCGCGGTTATGGCCGCTCTCGCGCGAGGAGTTCCCCAAACAGCTTCAGCCGCTTACCTCCGCGCGCAGCTTGCTTCAGGAAACGGCGCTGCGTTTGGGTGAAGCGTCCCATGCTCGTTTTCAAGTTCAGGCGCCCATCGTGGTCTGCAACGACGCCCATCGCTTTGTCGTCGCCGAGCAATTGCGCGCCGTCGGCATCGAACCCAAGGCCATCATCATCGAGCCCATGGGCCGCAACACCGCGCCCGCCGCCTGTGTCGCCGCGCTGTTGCTGGAAAAGGAACCCGACGCGCTGATGCTGGTCATGCCGTCGGACCACCTCGTGCGTAAACCCGAAGCCTTCCGCGCCGCCGTGGCCGCCGCCGTGCCCGTCGCCGCGGCCGGACATCTCACGACCTTCGGTATTGAACCGACGGCGCCCGCCACGGCGTACGGTTATATCAAGCGGGGCGGGCTGTTAAAGGACGCGGGATATAATGTCGCGCGCTTTGTCGAAAAACCCGATGCCGTCACGGCTGCCGAATTTCTGAAGACCGGCGGCTACTATTGGAACGGCGGCATCTTCCTGTGGCCGGCGAAACTCTATCTCGACGAACTGGCGCGCAACGAACCCGGCATCGCGCCTGCGTGCCGCGTGGCGCTCGATCAAGGGCAGAACGATCTGTTCTTCTTCCGGCTCGACCCGGCGTCCTTCGCCAAGGTGCCTTCGCAGTCCATCGACTACGGCGTCATGGAACGCACCGGCAAGGCCGCCGTCGTGCCGGTCGACATGGGATGGTCCGACGTCGGATCCTGGAGTGCGCTGCATGAGGAGTCGGCGCGGGATGCGGCGGGCAACACCGCCGTTGGCGACGTTATGGCCATCGACACCCGGAACACTTATGTGCGCACGGAAAAACAGCTCACCGCCGTCATCGGCATCAAGGACGCGATTGTCGTCGTGACCGCCGACGCCGTGCTGGTGGCCGACAAGGCCCATGATCAGCAGGTCAAACAGATCGTCGAGCGTCTGAAAGCGGAAGGCCGCGCCGAAGCCACCGCGCCAGCGCGCACGCACCGGCCCTGGGGCTGGTTCCAGACCATGGACGAAGGCCATCGCTTCAAGGTGAAGCGGTTATGCGTGAAGCCCGGGGCGCAGTTGTCGCTGCAAAAGCACTGGCATCGCAACGAACACTGGGTGGTGGTGACGGGCACCGCCTTGGTGACGCGCGGCGATGCGGATTTCACGCTGCGCGAAAACGAGTCGACGTATATCTCCGCGGGTACCGTGCATCGTCTCGCCAATCCCGGCCAGGTGGAACTGCACATGATCGAAGTGCAGTCGGGCGAATATGTCGGCGAGGACGACATCGTGCGCATCGCCGATGATTACGGGCGCGGTGATGAAACCAAGGCAAAACCCGCGCCGAAAGCAAAACCCAAGAAAAAAGGCGCGCTCAAAAAATCCGTCCGCAAGATTCGCCGTAAGGCCGATCCGCGCGCCAAGGTCACGCAAGCGCGCCGTACGCGCCGCCGCGTGGTGCGGCCGTCGACCAAAGTTGCCGCTAAAAAACCACCAAGGAAAACGCCACCCAAACCGCCGCGTAAGCGGCGCTGACAGTTCAGGGAGAGACGCATGCTCGTGATGATGGTGTGTATGGATAAGGCCGACGGCTTGGACTTGCGCCTGAAAACGCGCCCGCAGCATCTGGAATGGATTCAGGGCGCCCCCGTCAAACTGATGTACGCCGGCCCGATCTTGGCCGACGACGGCGAAAAGCCGATCGGCTCGCTGATCATGGCGGAGTTCGACAGCGTGGCCGCCGCGCGCGATTTTCAGAAGACCGACCCTTACAATAAGGCCGGTCTGTTCGACAACGTCACCATCCAGCCCACGCGCAAGGTTCTGCCGGCGGCCTGAGCCATGACGCGGGTACTCTGCCGTCTGGACGAACTGGACGCCACGGGCGCGCGGGAAATCGTGCTCAATAAAGACGGCGCGCGGGTTTCGGTGTTTGTCCTCAAGTACCGCGGTCACATTCTGGGTTACGTCAATTCCTGCCCGCACGTGCGCCTGCCGCTGAACTGGACGGCGGATGTTTTCCTCGACGTCAGCCGCACCTATTTATTCTGCGCCAATCATGGCGCTCATTTCGACGTGATGTCGGGCCTGTGTATACGCGGTCCTTGCAAGGGACAGTCGCTGACGCCGTATCCGGTACGGGTCGAAGATGATTCTATTGTGACGGACGACATTTAAGACGTATGTGTTGTTTGCCCGTTGTTAACATTGGGCCTGTGACGAGGGAGTTTTGTGATGACTGACGATACCGTGATCGATGTCCCCGCGGCGTTCGCCAAAAACGCCGTCATCACGCCGCAGACGTACAAAGAGATGGTCGAGGAATCCACCAAGGATCCGCTCACCTTCTGGCGCGCCCACGGCAAACGCCTCGACTGGATCACGCCTTACACGCGCGTGCGCGATGTGTCCTTCGACGCCAAGGATCTGCACATCAAGTGGTATCCGGACGGCACGCTCAATGCGAGTTTCAACTGCCTCGACCGTCACCTGAAAACCCGCGCCACGCAGACGGCGGTCATCTGGGAAGGCGACGACCCCAAACAGGCCAAGCACGTCACCTACGCCGAACTGCATGAAATGACCTGCCGCCTCGCCAACACGATGAAATCGCTCGGCGTGACGAAGGGCGATCGCGTTTGCATCTATATGCCCATGATCATCGAAGCCGCCGTGGCCATGCTGGCCTGCACGCGCATCGGCGCGGTGCACTCGGTGGTGTTCGGCGGTTTTGCGCCCCACGCCGTGGCCGACCGCATCAATGACTGTGGCGCGAAATTGGTGATCACGGCCGATGAAGGCCGCCGCGGCGGCAAGGTCGTGCCGCTCAAGGCCAATGTCGATGAAGCGCTCACAAAAGCGCCATCGGTGCGCCATGTGATTGTCGTCAAGCACACGGGCGGTCATGTCAACATGACGCCGCCGCGCGACCTCTGGTATCACGTCATGACCGAGAAGGCGCACAAGGTCTGCGATCCGGTCGAGATGAACGCCGAGGATCCGCTGTTCATCCTCTACACCTCGGGCTCCACCGGCAAGCCCAAGGGCGTGCTGCACACCACCGGCGGCTACCTGATGTATGTGGCCATGACCCACGAGTACATCTTCGACTACAAGGACGGCGACATCTACTGGTGCACGGCGGACGTGGGCTGGGTCACGGGCCACAGCTATATCGTCTACGGCCCGCTCGCCAACGGCGCCACCACGCTGATGTTCGAGGGCGTGCCCAACTATCCCGACACGTCGCGCTTCTGGCAGGTGATCGACAAGCACGGCGTCAATATTTTCTACACCGCGCCCACGGCCATCCGCGCGCTGATGCGCGACGGCGAAGGCCCGGTCAAAAAAACCTCGCGCGCAACCTTGCGCGTGCTCGGCAGCGTCGGCGAACCCATCAATCCCGAAGCCTGGCTGTGGTATCACCGCGTCGTCGGCGACGGGCGCTGCCCCATCGTCGATACCTGGTGGCAGACCGAAACCGGCGGCATTCTCATTTCGCCGCTGCCCGGCGCCAACAAACTCAAACCAGGCTCCGCCACGCTGCCGTTCTTCGGCATCGAGCCGTGTCTTGTGGATGCGGAGGGCAAAGAGCTGGCGGGCGCGGCCGCCGGCAACCTCTGTCTTAAAGGCTCATGGCCCGGTCAAGCGCGCACTATCTACGGCGATCACCAGCGCTTCATCGAGACTTATTTCTCCGCCTATCCGGGCAAGTACTTCACCGGCGACGGCTGCCGCCGCGACGAGGACGGCTATTACTGGATCACGGGCCGTGTCGACGACGTCATCAACGTCTCCGGTCACCGTCTTGGCACGGCGGAAGTGGAAAGTTCGCTGGTGGGCAACACCCACGTCGCCGAAGCCGCCGTGGTGGGCTATCCCCACGACATCAAGGGCCAGGGCATTTACGCCTATGTGACTTTGAAAGCGGGTGTGCAGGCCACCGAAGAGTTGCGCAAGGAACTCATTGCTCATGTCGGCAAGGACATCGGCCCCATCGCCAAGCCCGACGTCTTGCAATGGGCGCCCGGTCTGCCGAAAACCCGCTCCGGTAAAATCATGCGCCGCATCCTGCGCAAGATCGCCGAAAACGAACTCGGCAATCTCGGCGACACGTCCACCCTGGCCGATCCGGCGGTGGTGGATGATCTGGTGAAGAACCGCGGAAAGTAACTAAGCACGCTCCTTCGTCTTCACGCTGCCGTCGGCCGGACACTGCACGAGGCGCTTGCGCAAATCTTCCAGCAGCCAGCGCCCGGCGCGGCCTGGCGGGCGGTTGCGGGCATGGATCACGTGGATCGGCAGCGTCCAGCTATCGGTGTCTTTCAGATGCAGGCGCTTCAACCGCTTGGCGTTGATATGCGCTTCCACCATGTGCAGCGGCATGTTGCACCAGCCGAAACCCGCCAGCAGATATTCCAGACGCGTCGCCAAATCCGCGAAGCGCCATATACGTCTACTGATGACGCCGCCGGAAAAACCCGCCGTGATCTGCGTGCGGTCCGTCAGCACAAGCTGCACCTGTTCCTCCAGCGCCTCGCGCGGGATCGGCGCTTTCATGCGCGCCAGCGGATGCGACATGGCCGCCACCGGCACCATCTCCACCGCCGCCAGGAATTCATGATCCAAATCGCCGGCGCGCTGCAGGCGCGGGCTGTAAAACGCGATGCGCGCCGCGCCGTCCATGAGCCGCTGTTCCGCGCCGCCCAGTCCTTCCGTGAACACGGTCACCGGCAGATGCGGAAAAGATTCCGTGAGCGCTTTGAGACTCACCATCAGGATCCCGTTGGGAAACATCGCGTCCACGGCCAGCGTCAGCTCCGGCTCCACGTCGCCGGCGATGGTCTCGGCCCGGGCCCGCAGACGTTCCGCGCCGCCGATCAAATGCCGCGCGTCTTCCAGAATCACTCGCCCCGCGTCGGTCAGCTTCGGCGTCTTGGCGGCGCGGTCGAACAGCGTGATGCCCAGCGTCGACTCCAGCCCCTGCACGGTCTGGCTCACGGCCGACTGCACGCGGCTCAGCTTTCGCCCGGCCGCGGAAAAGCTGCCGGTTTCGGCCACGGCGATCAGGGTGCGGAGTTGGTCGAGGGTCAGCCGGTCTAACATAATCATCACTATTAATGATGGATATGATCAATATTTAGCCGATTTTCATGATATATGAAAAGGCCCATGTTTTCGTCATCACGCGGGGCATTCCGTCCCGCTCCTTATGGACCTTTAAGGAGACCAAACATGAGCACCCTTCTTTTTGTGACCGCGAGCCTGATGGGCGAAAACTCCAAGTCGCGCGAAGTCGGCGCGGATTACGTGGATTCTTGGCGCACGGCCCACCCGGCCGGTGTCGTGGTGGAGCGCAATCTCACACCCGCCAACGTTCCGCACCTTGATATGAGCACCTTGGGCGCGTTGGGCGTCGCCGCCGACAAGCGCACCGCCGATCAGGCCAAAGCGGCGGCCTTCGCCGACGGCATCATCGAACAGGTGGAAGCGGCGGACACCCTCGTCCTTGCCGTGCCCATGTACAACTTCGCGATTCCGTCGACGCTGAAGTCCTGGTTCGACCACCTCGCGCGTGCGGGCCGTACCTTCCGCTACACCGCGCAAGGGCCCGAAGGCTTGCTGAAAAACAAAAAAGCCATCGTTGTCGTCAGCCGCGGCGGCTACTTCGGGGCTGACGCCGCCGGAGTCTCCAATTTCCAGGATCCCTATATCAGCCACATCCTGGGCTTCGTCGGCATCACCGACGTGACGATTGTCGCGGTGGAAGGCCAAGCCATCGGCCCCGAAGCGGCGGCGAAAGGATTGGCCGAGGCGCACAGCGCGATCCGTGCGCTGAGTCCTCAAGCGATCGCGGCGTAAAAACGGCGATCGTGCGCGGCGGCGGGCCTGTAAAGGTTCCGGGCCCGCCGCTGTTAATTCCACAGTTTAATGGGATGTCTGGGCGGCCAGCATGAGCAGCACGTGCTCGCGCTGGCTTTCCATGATCTTCACGTTGCTTTCGAGATTGAGCTCGGTGAAGACCTGACCGGCTTGCTCGAAGGCCTGCGCGGCTTGGCGCAGACAATCGGCGTTGCGGGCCGCCACGCCTTTTTCCTTCAGCGCCGAACCAATATTCGCCAGCGCCGTCGCCCACACCAGGGGCGCCATGGTGCGCGTGCGCGCTTCGGCGATCTTCAGGAACACCGCTACCGCCTTGTCGAACAGGTTGGGCTGCGAGGTCAGGCGGCCCATAGTGATCAACAGGCTGCCGAGTGAATTTTGAATATCCGCCCAGCGTTCCGGCGCTTCGGTGATGGTCCAGATGCCCGTGGCGTCGGAGAACGCGTCGGCGGCGTCTTTCAGATGCACCGGCTCGTGCGTCGCTTGCGCCAGGTTGTGCAGCGCCAAGCCGAGTCGCGTTTTCAAGGCGGCGTAGTCGTCGGCGAACACTTCCTTGCGCACCATGGTCAGCGCGGCGCGGTAATATTCGACGGTTTTATCGGCCAGCCGGGGCTTCTCGGTTTGTTCGCTGATCAGCGACAGGGCGTCGGCGATGTGCGTGCCGATCATGGCGCGCTCGTGCATCGGGAAGGCGTCTTCACCCAGGATCAGCGCGCCCTGATACACCGACACCGCACGCTGCAATATTTTGACGTCGCCGGTGCGCGCGCCTTCCAACAGCAGCAGCGCGGCGTAGCAGGCCTGCGCCGTCGCGCATTCGGCTACCGTGCCGACGGAATCGCCTTCGGCAAAATGCGTGGCGGCTTTCAACACCGGGCGAAACAGCGCGGCGCGCGCGCGGATGCCGTCGGCGGATTCCACGTTCACAGCGGCCAGCGCCGCGCCGAAAGCCAGATCGCCGGTGGCGTCGTCAAACAGCGCCGGCACTTCCAGGCGCTCCAGCGACGACACGGTTGCGCTATGTGGATGCAAGGGCGTCGAGCGGCCGAGGAAGCGCAACCGCCACGACATGCCGTGCGGCGAGGTGATGGCTTCGCCCCAAATCAGCAGGTCGGCGTTCTCGCGTTTCAGCCAGCGCCGGCCCAAGTCCACGGCCATAGACACGAACAGCGGTTGGTTGTGGTCGGCGCCGGGCGCGGTCAGGGCGCGATCGGCAACCGTGATGGAAACGCCCATGCGGCCCGACAGGCGATCGTGGATGTGGCGCGCGGCAAGGCCCTGGGTGTCGCCGGCCAGCGGACTGATGAGAATGCGCAAGGGCTCGATGCCGTACAGCGCGTCTTCCGGCTCGTCGTCGATAAAGGGATCGTTGTCCCGGGCTTCGGGTTCATCGCCGGGCGCTTCTGACGGTTGCCAGCGCAGCAAATTCTTGAACGCCCCGAAAACCATACCCTTCAGTCCCCTACACGCGTCTGTAACGGCACGCGTTACGTGCAATCCTAATCCCCGCGCAAAGCGGGAGCCGGAATCAAACGGTTAGCAGGGGCGATTTAACAATCCGTTGAGGACTCGGGGGACCGCCAGAAATCAGAAGTCCGAGCAGCGGCCTTTGCGTTCCCAATCGCCGAATCGGGTGGGTTCGGGCCCTTTGGGGCCGCCAATCTCTTCAGCGCGCGCGGGGGCCGCCGCTCCCGCCGGTTTTTGGGCCGTGGCGGGCTTCAAGGCGGCGGCTTCCGGCGAAAGCCCTAACGGTTTGGGTTTTGTTGGATCGGACATGTGTGCAACCTAAGCCACTTGAGTTCGGTCCGGAAATACATATCTGACAAGGCGGAAGAACGACGCGTAAGAAAAGGAGTTCTGACTCTATGAGCACCATGCGGGCCGGACTGCTGTTGGCGGCCATGACCGGCTTGTTTCTGGCCATTGGTTATCTGCTTGGCGCCGAGCAGGGCATGATCATCGCCTTCGTGCTGGCGCTGGGCATGAACGTCTTCGCCTACTGGAACTCCGACAAGATGGTGTTGTCCATGTACGGCGCCAAACAGGTTGACCGCAATTCCGCGCCGCGTTTCTACGCCATCGTTGAACAGCTCGCGCAACGCGCAGGCCTGCCCATGCCGCGCGTCTTCATCATCGAGAATCCGCAGCCGAATGCCTTCGCCACGGGGCGCAATCCCGAACACGCCGCCGTGGCGGCCACCACGGGCCTGCTCAACATCCTCGACGAGCGTGAGGTCGCCGGTGTCATGGCGCACGAGTTGGCGCACGTCCAAAATCGCGACACGCTGGTGATGACCGTCACCGCCACGCTCGCGGGGGCCATCGGCATGCTCGCCAACTTCGCGATCTTTTTCCGCGGCGGCGACAACCGCAACAATCCGCTCGGCATGGTCGGCGGCATTCTGGTGATGATTCTCGCGCCCATGGCCGCGGCGCTGGTGCAGTTCGCCATCTCGCGCACACGCGAGTACGGCGCCGATCAGGCGGGCGCGGCCATCAGCGGCGATCCGCTGGCTTTGGCCTCGGCGCTCGCGAAACTGGAACAGGGCGCGCGTCATGTGCCCAACGAAGCCGCCGAAGCCAATCCGGCCACGGCGCATCTGTTCATCGTCAATCCCTTGAGCGGGCGCGGCGCGGACAGTTTGTTCTCCACCCACCCGTCCACGGCCAACCGTGTCGCGCGTTTGCAGCAAATGGCCGGGCAGGATTTTCAGGCTGCACGGCCGCCGGCGGCTCCGCGCGCTCAAGGCGGTCCCTGGCCCGCCCAGCGCCCGGCCACACGCCGTCGCGGTCCTTGGGGATAAGCCCTTTTCGGTGTAAGCAACACACCACTCGGCTTTCTCTAGGATTTTCACAATGAACGACAACCGGCGCGGTCCTCCGCCCGCGGGCCCGAGCAGTGGTGATGATGTTGCCGCGCGGGCCGCAGCGCTCTCCATGCTGGACGGCGTGTTCGCCCGCGCCGTTTCCACCGACGATCAGTTCGACGCGGCGACCGACAAACTTGATGTACGCGACCGCGCCTTCGTGCGCCTTCTCGTGGCCACCACGCTGCGCCGGCTCGGCCAGATTGATCTGGTGCTCGGCAATTTTGTCGAGCGCCGCCCGCCCGACCGCGTGATCAACGTGCTGCGCCTGGGCGCGGCGCAATTGCTGTTTCTCGCCACACCGGCGCACGCCGCGGTGGCAACGTCCGTGGCGCTGGTCAAACAAGGCCACGAACGCCACGCGGGCCTCGTCAACGCCGTGCTGCGGCGGGTGTCGGAGAAAGGCGCGGCGATGATCGCGACGCAAGATCAGGCCAGCCTCAACACGCCCATGTGGCTTTGGAAAATCTGGAACGCCGCTTACGGCGAGCCCGCCGCGCGCGCCACCGCGGAAGCGCACCTCACCGAACCGCTGCTCGATCTCACCGTCAAAGACCCGGCCACGCGCGAAGCCTGGGCGCAGCGTTTGGAAGCGCGCCTCCTGCCCACCGGCAGTCTGCGGCGCACGTCCGGCGGACGCATTCAGGATCTCGAGGGATTCGCGGAAGGCGCCTGGTGGGTGCAGGATGCGGCGGCGGCTTTGCCCGCGAAAATCCTGCTGCATGCGCTGGGTGACACGGCGGGAAAAACAGTTATCGACCTCTGCGCCGCGCCGGGCGGCAAAACCGCGCAGCTGGCCGCGGCCGGATGCGCGGTGACGGCGGTCGATACCTCCAACGAACGGCTGTTGCTGTTGCGCGACAACATGAAGCGCCTGCATCTCAGCAGTGACGTGATCTCCGCCGACGCGGTCACGTGGCGTCCGCGCGCGCAGGCTGATGCCGTGCTGCTCGATGCGCCCTGTTCAGCCACCGGCACCATCCGCCGCCATCCCGATCTGCCCTATCTCAAGCGCGCCGAAGACATGACCTCCTTCGCGCCCTTGCAGCGCAAGCTGCTCACCGCCGCCCTCGACATGGTGAAGCCGGGCGGCTGGGTGTTCTACAGCGTCTGTTCGCTGCAGCCCGAAGAGCGCCGGGTGGTGGTGGAGGCGGTGCTGGCGGACCATCCCGCCATGGCCCGCGTCCAAATCCCCAAGGAGGCCCTCGGCGGCGAATCCCAGTTCATCGACGCCAAAGGCGACCTCCGCACCCTGCCCAGCCAATGGCCGGAACACGCCGGCCTCGATGGCTTCTACGGCGCACTTCTCTTTAAAAATCAGTAAATTAGTTAATTAGGGTCAGAGTCAAATTTGTTTTTTGACTCTGACCCTAATTATGTTTAGAGCGCGCTTGCAAGTCATTCGCAGATGCCGTAGACAGGATTGCGAGTGATTTGCATTGGCCGAAAGGCCACTCCGGGAGTGATGGGCGGAAATGTACGTCTGTATCTGCAACGCGCTGACCGACACCGAAATCGCCGAAGCGACGCGCCGCGGCGCGCGTACCGTGAAAGACGCCTACGCCGCCCTCGGTGTGGAGATGAACTGCGGCCAATGCAGCTGCATGGCCGAGGACATCATCAAGCAGAACGAAACCTGCATGATGCAGGCCGCCGAATAATAACCGGCCGCGGCGCCTGCCTTTTTTATTCGTCCGCCGGCTTGCACTGCAGTTGCACGTAGTTCTGCAGGCCCATGCCCTTGACCATGTCGAGCTGCGTCTCGATGAAGTCGATGTGCTCTTCTTCCGATTCTAAAATATCCTCGAACAGCTCGCGGGTGATGTAGTCGGATACTTTCTCACAATGCGCGATGGCTTCGCGCAGCACCGGCACGGCGTCCATCTCCAGCTTCAGATCGCACTTCAGCAGCTCTTCGACGTTTTCGCCGATCATCAGCTTGCCCAGATCTTGCAAGTTCGGCAGGCCTTCCAGAAACAGCACACGCTCGATCAGCCGGTCGGCGTGCTTCATTTCATCGATGGATTCCTTGTATTCATAGGCGGCGAGGTGGGCCATGCCCCACTGGCGCAGCATGCGCGAGTGCAGGAAATACTGGTTAATGGCGGTCAATTCGTTCTTGAGAACGCTATTCAAGAATTGGATGACTTTCTTATCGCCCTTCATACTTATCGCCCTTCATGGAAAAACCTTTCGCGCCGCCCATGGAAACAAACGCGGGCGGAAACAGTGTTTAAAGACGTGGCAATGGTGGACGTTCGCGCGCGCGCGGTCAACAATTCCCGCGCTACGACAGTGATTTATCAGCGTTATGAGTGAGAAGCGCTCTCAGTTTCATTAGCGCTGAAAATGAGAATCATCACGTCTTATGCAGCGCGCGTTCGACGGTCTCAACCCACTGCTCGGCGACTTTGGTCCAGCTGTAATAAGACTCAACGCGCGCGCGGCCCGCCCGTCCGAAGGTCTCCCATCGCGACGGATCGGCGATCATCAGAGTCAGCGCATCGGCCAGGGCTTCGCTATCTTGGGGCGGCACCAGCAAACCGGTTTTCTCATGCAGCACGGCTTCGCCGCGCCCGGCCACATGCGTGCTGACGACGGGCAATCCCGTGGCCATGGCTTCCAGCAGCGCCGCCGGCATGCCTTCGTCGTAGGACGGCAGCACAAAAACATCGGCGCTGCGGTACAGTTCCGGCAACACGCTCCATCCCTGCCATCCGCGCAAGTCGATCCGGTCGATCAGCGCCAGGCGGGCGGCGCTAGCGGCGACATTGGGCCAGTCCGGTCCGTCACCCGCCAGCGTCAGCTTCCATTTCAGCGCCGAACTCAGCATGGCCAGCGCCGGCAGCAGCACATCGAAGCCCCTTTGTTCCGCCAGCCGCCCCACATACAAGAGACTCACATCGCCCCGGGGCGCGTAGTCTTCCTTCGGCGTGATGCCATGCGTATCGGCGCCATGGGGAATGACGGCAATCGGCGTCTTGGGATCGTGACGCCGGGCTTCTTCCGCCAGGCGATCCGAATTGGCGACCACCGCCCCGGCGTTGCGCCACAGATAGTTCAGCCCGCGGTTAACCAGGCGGTTATAGGTGCCCTGTTGCGCAAGCTCCGGCGCGGGCACATCGCCGCCTTGCAAAGCGATAATGTAAGGGATTCCCAGCCGCCGTTTCAGCAACCAGCCCAGCGGCCCGCCGGGCAGCCCAAAGAAACACAGCGCAATATCAACCTTCCATTGACGCGCAAGGTTGGGCGCCGCGCGCAAGGCTGCGAACAGAAAGGCGGTGCCCTGCGCCGCACTGCTCGGTTTTTCATCCTTGGTGGCGCCGGCGGAATACCATGTCGGAAGACGCCGGATGGTGACGCCTTCGTCTTCTTCATCGATCCGCAGACCGCTCGACGCCGCCGTCAGCACAAAGGGCTTATGACCCAGCCGCGCGAGCGCCTTGGCGATATGGCGCGTTGCATTGCCGGCGCTGCCGCCCAGCGGCGGGTATTCGTGATTGATCAGAAGAATGCGCCGCGCCTGCATATGCTGACGAGCCCCCCAAACGTATCCCCGTCCCATAACTTAGAATACTTTACACGGCGCTGTTGCGGAAATTTTGTGGGGAAAGAACCTCCGGTGCGCGTAAACTTGCCGCCGCTTGCGCATGTCCCTAGGTAAAGTTCCATGACCGCTCAAACCGCCAAGACCCACGATCTGAATGTCGCCGCGCAGTTCGGCCCGCGCGCCGGCGCCTATGTCACCAGCGCCGTCCATGCGGCCGGTGAGGACTTGAAGCAGATCGCCGACCTCGCCGCCGCGTGCCGACCGGCCCGCGCGCTGGACCTGGGCTGCGGCGGCGGTCACGTCAGCTTCCACGTCGCGCCCCACGCGCGCGAACTGGTGGCCTATGATCTATCGTCCGACATGCTGGACGCGGTGATGCTGGAAGCCGCCACCCGCAAGCTGGCCAACATCACGCCGCAGCACGGCAGCGTCGAGAAAATCCCTTTCGCCGATCAAAGCTTTCATTTCGTCGCCAGCCGCTACAGCGCCCATCACTGGCACGACGTGCGCGCCGGCATCCGCGAGGCCAAGCGCGTGCTCGCCCCGGGCGGGTATGCCGTGTTCGCCGACATCGTCACGCCGCCGCCCGCGCTCATCGACACACACCTTCAGGCCATCGAGCTGCTGCGCGACCCCTCGCATGTGCGCGACTACACCGTCGCCGAATGGATCGCCTTCCTCAAATTCGCCGGCTTCACGCCCGGCGCGCCGACGCTGCGCAAAGTGCGGCTCGATTTCGCCGCCTGGACCGCGCGCATGGCGACGCCTGAGACCAACGTCCGTGCCATCCGCGCGCTGCAGGCCTCCATGCCGCGCGAGGTCGCCGATTATTTTCAGCTGGAACCTGACGGTTCCTTCACCCTTGAGTCCATGACCATAGAAGCCAAGTAGCGAAGCCAAGTAGGGTTCATCCATGCAACGCCTTTTCCTTTTGTGCGCCGTTCTGTTCCTGGCCGCTCCGGCCTCCGCGGAAAATGTCTTGCGCTGGGCCAGTCAGGGCGACGCCTTCACCATGGATCCACACGCCCAGAATGAAGGGCAGACACATACCTTCTCGCTGCAGGTCGAAGAGCAGTTGGTGGCGCGCAAGCCCGACCTCACCAAAACCCCCGCGCTCGCCGTGTCCTGGACTCTCGTGAATCCCACCACCTGGGAATTCAAGCTGCGGCCCAATGTGAAGTTCCACGACGGGCGGCCCTTCACCTCCGACGACGTGGTGTTCTCTTTCAAGCGCGCGTTGCTGCCCACCTCCGATATGAGGGACATCATCGGCATGATCTCGGATGTGGTCGCCGTGGATCCGCTGACGGTGCGCATCATCACCAAGGGGCCCGATCCCATCCTGCTGGATGAAGTCGCCAACATCTTCATCATGTCGCGCGGCTGGGCCAAGGAGCACGGCGTCGAAGTCCCGCACGAAAGCGGCAAGGAAAGCTATGCCGTGCGCCACAAGAACGGCACCGGTCCCTTCAAGCTCGAACTGCGCGAACCCGATGTGCGTTCGGTGATGGTCAAGAACCCCGACTGGTGGGGTTTGAAGGACCAGCCCCACAACGTCGACCGCATCATTTACACGCCCATCAAGAACCCGGCCACGCGCGTGGCCGCGCTGCTGTCCGGCGAGCTGGATTTCGTGCTGGATCCGCCGGTGCAGGATCTCGCGCGCATCGAATCCTCGGGCACGTTCACGGTGCAAAAGACCGCATCGCCCTGGACCATCTTTCTTGGCATGAACGCCGGCGGCCAGGAACTGGCGTCCTCTTCGGTCAAAGGGAAGAACCCCTTTGCCGACATCCGCGTGCGCAAAGCCGTCAACATGGCGATTGATCGCAAAGGCATTGCGCAGCGCATCATGCGCGGCCTCGCCGAACCCGCGGGCAATCTCGTGCCGCCAGGCGTCTACGGCTACGACGCGTCCCTCGACGTGCCTATGGCTTTCGACGCCGAAGGCGCGAAGAAGCTGATGGCCGAGGCCGGCTATCCCAACGGCTTTGATCTGCGTCTTGATTGCCCCAACGACCGCTACCTCAACGACGAACAGGTCTGCCAAGCGATTGTCGGCATGCTGGCGCGCGTCGGCGTCAAGGCGACGTTGGATCCGAAACCGCGCACGCTGCACTTCCCGAAAGTGCAAAACAAGAAAACCGACTTCTATCTCTTTGGATGGGGCACCGACACCACCGACGCCCACAACCACCTCGCGTTCCTGGGTCTGCCGACGTCGGTCTGGAACGCCACCGGCTACAGCGATCCGCCGTTGTTCGACATGATCAACGCCATGGCCACCGAGGTCGATAAGGCCAAGCGCGACACCCTGATCCGCGACGCCACCATCCGCCTGCGCGATGCGCACAGCTATGCGCCGCTCTATCACCCCATGCTGGCCTGGGCCACGCGCAAGAACCTCACGCTGCCGGTGGCGCCAGACAGCTTTCCGCGCTTCTCTTACGCGCGTTTTAAATAGATACCCTGGGCTCTTGCCGAATTTGTCTTAAGATCGGCCCATGGCCCGCCGTTTTTTACGCCGTCTGATCCAAGCCGCCGCCGTCATGGTGCTGGCGGCGTTGGTGTCGTTCCTCTTGTTCAACTACATCGGCGATCCCGTCAGCAACATGGTGGGCGAGCGCGCCAGCGCGGAAGACCGCACGGCCCTGCGTGACCGCCTGGGCCTCAACGATTCCTTCGTGGTGCAGTTCGCCCGCTTCACCGCCAACGCCGTGCAGGGCGACTTCGGCATGTCCTACCGCTTGCAGCGGCCGGTCACGGAATTGCTGGCCGAGCGGCTGCCCGCCACCATCGAATTGGTGCTGGCCTCGGCGCTGTTCGCCGTGGTGCTGGGCGTGTCGCTGGGCATCTTCACCGCCATCCGGCGCGACTCATGGCTCAGCCGCGTGATTCTCGCGGTCTCGCTGGTGGGGGTCTCATTGCCCACCTTCGTCATCGGCATCGGCTTGATCTATCTGTTCGCCGTCACGCTCGGCTGGCTGCCGTCCTTCGGGCGCGGCGATGTGGTGCAACTGGGCTGGTGGTCCACGGGGCTTCTCACGGCGTCGGGCCTTAAAGCCCTGATTCTGCCTGCCGTGACGCTGGGTCTTTTTCAGATGACCTTCATCCTGCGTCTCGTGCGCGCCGAAATGCTCGAAGTGCTCGGCGCCGATTTCATCCGCACCGCCCGCGCCATGGGGCTCTCCGACACGACGGTGAATTTCAAATACGCCTTCAAGAACGCCAGCTTGCCGGTCATCACCATCGTCGGCCTCAAGCTCGGTGAACTGATCGCTTTTTCGATCATCACCGAAAC
Source organism: Rhodospirillaceae bacterium (assembly GCA_019752235.1). Classification (GTDB taxonomy): domain Bacteria; phylum Pseudomonadota; class Alphaproteobacteria; order Rhodospirillales; family Rhodospirillaceae; genus SHVO01. Next base: position 2,836 of record JAIEMI010000007.1, on the reverse strand, counting down.
GGTCTTTCAGTGGCCGGGCATGGGCCTGTTGTTCATTCAGGCGGTGTCCTTCGCCGACGTACCCATCATGGCGGCCTACCTCTTCATGGTGGCCTTCGTGTTCGTCGCCATCAATCTCGTGGTGGACGTGCTCTATGTCGTGCTCGATCCCCGCTTGCGCGAGGCGAAAGCATGAGCGAAGCGTCCTACACGACGCTTGAAACCCGCCCCGGCACGCTCTGGCCGCTCTTCCGGCGTTCGCCCCTGGCCATCGCCGCCGCGACGGTCACACTGCTGATGGTCCTCGGCGCCATCCTCGCACCGCTCATCGCGCCGCAAAATCCTTTCGATCCCGCGGCCCTCGACCTCGCGAATGCTTTGTTCCCGCCGTCATGGGTCGCGGGCAGCGATCCGCGCTTCCTGCTGGGTAGCGACGATCAGGGCCGCGATGTGCTGTCGGCGCTGCTGTACGGCAGCCGCATTTCGCTGCTGGTGGGTGTCGCGGCTGTATTGTTCGCTGCCGTCATCGGTGTCGCCGTGGGATTGGTGGCCGGTTATGCCGGCGGCTGGGTGGACACACTGGCCATGCGGCTCGCCGATGTGCAGCTCACCATCCCGTCCATTCTCATCGCGCTGATGATCGACGGCCTCGCGCGCGCGGCGCTGCCCATGGCGGCCCACGACGCCATGGCGATTTATGTGCTGATCTTCAGCATCGGCATTGCCGACTGGCCGCAGTACGCGCGCATCGTGCGCACCGCCACCGCCGTGCAGAAAACCCTCGGCTATGTCTCGGCCGCCCGCGTCATGGGCGTGCCCGCGCCGGTGATCGTCCTGCGTCACATCCTGCCCAATGTGCTGACCTCCGTGCTGGTGCTGGGTACGCTCGGTTTGGCGCTGGCGATCATCGCCGAAGCAACCCTCAGTTTCCTCGGTGTCGGCATGCCGCCGACGGCGCCGTCCCTGGGGACGTTGATCCGTGTCGGCAACAATTTCCTGTTCTCCGGCGAATGGTGGATCACGCTGTTTCCCTCGCTGACGCTTGTCGTCTTGGCCTTGGCCGTCAACATGCTGGGTGACTGGCTGCGGGATGCGTTGAATCCAAAATTAAAGTGACGGCGCTGAACGCGGTGCATAGCTCCCGTGCACAATTGAAAATCGCCGTTCCTGATCTGGGCTGATAGAAGCGTCCATGACCGAAGTGAAAAGGCCCCATTGGGAATGGATCGTGCTCGCCGCCGCCGGCGCGCTGATGATCACCATGGGCGCGCGGCAATCGCTGGGCCTCTTCGTCGCGCCGATCGACGCCACCACCGGTCTCGGCATCGCCACCATCAGTTTTGCCATGGCCATCGCGCAGTTTATCTGGGGCGCGGTGCAGCCCATCGCCGGCGCCGTGGCCGACCGCTACGGCCCGGGCCGCGTGATTTTCGCGGGCCTGGTGGTGCTGGCTTTGGGCAACGTGCTGACACCCTTTGTCGACTCCAGTTCGGGCCTTGCGCTGACCATCGGCGTCCTGGCCGCCGGCGGCGCGGGCGCGGCCAGTTTCTCGGTGCTCATGGGCGCCTCCGCGCGCCTCCTGCCGCCGGAAAAGCGCGGCTTTGCCTCCGGCGTCATCAATGCCGGCGGCTCCTTCGGGCAGTTTGTGTTCGCGCCGGTGCTGCAGGCCATCATCTCGGCCTTCAGCTGGATGGCCGCCATGTGGTTCATGGCCGCCGTCGTGCTGGCCGCGACCCCGCTGGCGCGCGCGCTGCGCAAACCCGCGGAAAGCGCGGCTGAAATCGCCGCCGCGCCGGTGGGCGGTCTCGGCGCCGCCGTCAAGGACGCGCTCGGCGACCGCAGTTATATCCTGCTGCACGCGGGCTTCTTCACCTGCGGCTTCCACATCGCTTTTCTGATCACCCACCTGCCGGGCGAAATCACGCTCTGCGGGCTGCCGGCCTCCGTGGCCAGCGTGTCCCTGGCGATCATCGGACTGGCCAACGTCGCGGGCAGCCTCGCCGCCGGGTGGAGCGTCAGCCGTTATCTCAGCAAGCATGTGCTGTTCTGGATGTACGCGTCGCGGGCGCTCATGATCCTGCTCTATCTCGCCGCGCCCAAGACCGCGTGGACTTTCTATATCTTCGCCGCCGGCCTCGGCGTCACGTGGCTGGCCACCGTCTCGCCCACGGCCACGGTCGTCGGCAAGCTGTTCGGCGCGCGCTATCTCTCGACGCTGTTTGGGCTCACGCTGCTATCGCATCAGCTCGGCGGATTCTTCGGCGCGTGGCTCGGTGGCCTCGCCGTGGTGCGTTATGGCAATTACGATTGGATGTGGTACGCCGATGCCGCGCTGGCTGCGGCGGCGGCCCTGATCAATCTGCCGATCCGCGAACCGGCCAACCCGCGCCCCGTCACCGCTTAGGGCACAAAGTCCTTCCGCAGTTCCCGCTTCAGGATTTTGCCCGACGGATTGCGCGGCAGGCTCTCGCGCAGGTGCAATTCGCGCGGCACCTTGAATTTCGCCAGCGCCTGTTTGCAGTGGGCTTCCAGCGTGGCGAGGTCCAGCGCGCCGCCCTCGCGCAGCACGACCACGGCCACGGGTCTCTCGCCCCAGCGCGCGTCGGGCACGCCGATCACCGCCGCTTCGCTCACCTGCGGCAGTTGATAGATCACGCGCTCCACTTCCGACGAGGCGATGTTCTCGCCGCCGGAAATGATCATGTCCTTCTTGCGGTCGGTGATGAACAGAAAGCCGTCGGCGTCGAGATAACCCACGTCGCCGGTGCGGAACCAGTCGCCGAAAAAACTGGCTTTGGTTTTCTCCGGGTCTTTCCAGTAGCCTTTGGTGACCTTGGGGCCGCGCAGGCAAATCTCG
>JAIEMI010000289.1 GCA_019752235.1 Rhodospirillaceae bacterium | reverse complement strand
CGATGCGGTGGCCGTCCTTGTCCCAAAAGGCTTGATCCTCGGGATTCCACACCGTGAGCGCGTGATTGACCTCGAGACCCGGCAGGAATCGCCGCGTCTCCGGTGCCACGTGAACGCCACTCTCCATCTTGAGGATGGCAAAATGCATCCAGGCCAGGTTGACAACGACAATCAGGAACAGAAGCGCGAAACACGCCGTCCAGATGCCGAGCAGATCATTCATGATCCCGAAGGTGATAGGCAGGATGAAGCCGCCGAGGCCGCCCATGAGTCCGACCAGGCCGCCGACCGCGCCGATATGGTCGGGATAGTAATGCGGAATGTGTTTGTAGACCGCGGCCATGCCCAGCGCCATCGCCGAGCCAAGAACGATGGTGAGGAAGGCGAAGGTGGATTCGTTGATCTGGAGCGAGAACGCCATCGGCGCCTCGATCCCTTGCACGACGAAGTCCGTGGCAGGATAGGACAGAATGAAGGTGCAGAGCACCGAGACGCCGAACGACCAATACATCACGCGGCGTGCGCCGATACGGTCAGACAGCCAACCGCCGACCGCGCGCATTAAACTAGCCGGCAAGATAAACAGCGTGGTCAGGATACCGGCGGTGACGAGATCGACGTCGTATGCGCCCATGTAGTAACGCGGCAGCCAGAGCGAGAGCGCAACGAAGCCGCCGAATACAAAGAAGTAGTAGATCGAGAACCGCCAGACCTGGACATGCGCCAACGGCGCCAGTTGTTCGGATAGCGGATGGGGTTGCGCGCCGGCTTCCTTTCTGGCCGCCGTCGCCGGGTCCTCCTGGCTGAAGAGCCAGAAGACCGCTGCAACGATGACAAGCGCGATCGCGTAGATCTGTGTGAGCTCGCGCCAGCCATAGGCGCTGAGAATGAACGGTGCGGCAAAGCTCGTGAGCGCGGCGCCGAGATTACCGATGCCGAAAAGGCCGAGCGCCATACCCTGACGCTCCTGGGGATACCAGCGGGAGACGTAGGCGACGCCGACAGCAAACGAACCGCCCGCGATGCCGACGGCAAGGGCCGCGAGCAGCATGATCTCGTAGGTTTGGGCGAAGGAGAGAAGAGCCGCCGCTAAGGCTGTGGCCAGCATGAGCGTGATGAAGATCCGCCGTCCCCCAAAGCGATCCGACAGCATGCCGAGGAGGATGCGGACAAGAGAACCCGAGAGGATCGGCGTCGCGATGAGGACCGCGAACTCAGTGTCGAGAAGCTTCAGCTCTTGTTTGATCTCGACACCCGTGATGGAGAATAGGGTCCAGACAGCGAAGCACCCGACAAAGGCGAAAGTGCTGAGGCCAAGGGCGCGCCACTGCTGGCCACTGGTGATTGACGATGAAGCTGGCACGCGTTCGTCTCCCTCTTTGCTTCGCTTACGCTGCGACTCGTCTCCGGCCCTCGATCACAACAAGAGCCAGCCATGGCTGCCGGAGGCCGCGCCAAAGACCGTGATCAATCCCAAGGTCAGCAAGATCCAGTGCGCCCGGTGGAGCCAGGCAAAGGCGGCATCAGGGGCTGAGTTCGCCCAGCGCTTGAAGTAGCGATGCAGAATGAAAGGTTCGCCGATAAAAAGTAGAAGCATGAAGATCGCCCAGACGCCGACCATGGCGTCCATCCACCAGAAGACCGGGTCGGCGAAGCGACCCCAAAGATCGAGTGCGGCGGTCATATAGAAGCCGGTCGCGCCGACGAGAAGGACGGCCGCGCGCGCCTGCCAGACAAACCGGCGCTCGATGGCGTGAAACGCTTTGACCTTGTCGGGGCCGAGGTCGCCTCGGCGAACGGCCGCGATTGCCACCGTTGTGGCCATCGACACCCCGCCGATCCAGATCACCACACCCAGAATATGTAACGTGCGCGCTACCGTAGCTTCGTCGACCATCCCACCCCTCCCCACCGGCCGCCCGCCATCCCTAGCGGAAGCAAGCAATAACGGTATTGCACCGGCGCAATCGCGCTTAATCTCTTCTTAAGCCTGCGACGAGTCTTGCCGATCGGGCGTGGGGATGTCGTTGCGCTAGATCAACACACACCAGATTTATTCGTGTCATCATGCGCTTAGACCCATGAATACCGTGCCGAATCCCGCCGATTTGCAACATTTGGACCTGTTTACGGACCTGCCCGAGGCTGCCCTGGCGGCCATCGCGCGCGAGGCACGGGTACGGAAGCTGCCCAAGGGTACGGTCATTTTCACCCAAGGCCGCCGGGCCGGCTTCTGCCACGCCCTAATTAAGGGACGGGTCCGCATCAGCCAAGCCGATGGCACCGGCGCACAGTTGCTTGTGCGTTTCATCGGCCCCGGCGACATGTTCGGAACGATGGCACTTTTTACCGACGGCAGGTATCCCGCCGAGGCCGTTACGGTTCTCGATTCCGTCGAGGTGAGTTGGTCGGAAGCGGCCCTGCGCAATCTCATGCGGGTCTACCCGCAGATTGGCCTCAATATCATCGGAATTCTCGGAGCGCGTATCCGCGAAGTTCAGGAACGCCTGCGCGAGATGTCCACCCAACGCGTCGAATGCCGAATCGCGAATGCGCTTCTGCGCTTGGCCGAACGTGCCGGACAGCCGGTGGCGGGGGGCACAGCGATTTCTTTTCCCGTCATGCGCAGAGATCTCGCGGAAATGTGCGGCGCGACGCTGCACACGGTGAGCCGGGTGTTGACGGCCTGGCAGAAACGAAAACTTCTGACCACCACGCGGCAACACTTGACGATTAGAAGGATGGCCACGCTGCGCGAGATCGCCCTACATCAACTGGTAGAATGAGATCACAGCTGTTGCAGGCATCGCGAAAGAATATGAGGCGACGAAACGCCTTGCCGGCTAGGTCCCTCCGCGGGGATCGCGAGCGTTTGTTGCTCAATAGGGTTGCAACACGGAGCGACTATCCTTCACCTCGCGCACATGCGCTATCCTCTCGATCGCCATGCGCGAGGGTGAACGCATGTTCTCGTCTTCGATCGCGCCGCCGAGTTCAACCACGCCTTTCGTGACGGCGACCGTAGTGGCCCAGGGACTCGTTCCGGGCATGGCCCAGAGCACCTCAAACACCTGGTAGCGGACCATGTCGTCGTTCCTGTCCGTCGGCGCGCCGGCGCCTTCGGGCCTGAGCAGGAGCGCGCGCAAAATGTCGCTGCGTGAAATGATTCCAACGAGAGCATCGCGACGCATGACAAGTACACGCCGGATATGGTGGCGCTTGAGGGTTCGAACTATATCGGCGAGGGAGGTGTCTTCCGTGACAGTGACGACGGCTGCGGTCATGATATGGCGGGCGCTCTCGCCATCGAGCCCCATGTCAGAAGCGGCGTTCTGCGTATCGGTGATATCCTGAAGGCGCTGCGCGCGCCGGCCCTCGGTGCCCAGTTCGTGACGGTGCAGCAAGTCGCCCTCGCTCACGATTCCGATGACCTGTTTCCCATCGAGCACGGGAACCGCGCTCACGCGCTTCTCCACGAGGATACGGGCAATCTCATGGGCGTTGGTGTTCGGTTCAATCGTTATGGGTGACGTGCTCATGATGTCCCTTGCGTGAATAGCGCGAGGGGCCGATGGAGCGCGGCTTTTGGATTTCAAGTTTGTTTCACCGGTGTTCATGGTCATCTCCCTCAGCCAGCGGAGATAGCGACACAGAAAGCCATATTCGCAGGTTAGAGCCTGAGGACGCCATTGGCATTGATCTAGATCAATGCGGTGCGTTCGCGCAAAGAAAACAAGGTCCATCCCACATCGGCTGACGTCTGACCTTGATACACGAGTTGCGCGCGCTTTCTCAAGGGAGTGGGCACGCAAACTTCCGTACGCTTTTCCTTGTCGGAAGAACGCGCAAGCTGCACCTGACAAGCCTTTTGTGGCGTCCGAGCCCTACGTGTGTGAGGAGCGGCCAGGTGTGCCGAGTGCTAATCGGGCGCGTTTCAAGGAAAAATTGCTTTTTGGACTCGGGCATTGATGGGATGATGGTGCCAGTTGTTTGAGCGGACATTTGGGCTGAAGCACAGACGGATCGGGTATCGGCATGAATGCAATTCCCCGCTATCGGCCGTTTGGAGGACCGGCACTGTTCTCCGCTGGCTTTCGTCCTTTCTTCCTTGCCGGTGCGATCTGGGCGGCACTCGCGGTTCCACTGTGGCTCGCGCTGTATCGGGGCATCTTCGCGCTGCCCACGGCGCTCGCGCCCGCCGTCTGGCACGCGCACGAGCTCATCTATGGCTACGGCGGGGCCATCGTCGCGGGCTTTTTGCTGACGGCGATTCCCAACTGGACCGGGCGGATGCCCCTCCAAGGTGTTCCGCTGATCGCGCTGTTTGTGATCTGGTTTGCCGGCCGTGTTGCCGTTCTAGTATCCGGCGCAGTGGGGCCGTGGACAGCCGCTATCGTCGACTTGGCGTTTCCGGTAGTGTTTACGCTTGCCGTGTTGCGCGAAATCATCGCCGGCCGGAACTGGCACAATCTTGCCGTCGTTCTCGGGCTCGCGCTGATTGGAACGGGGAACGCACTTGTTCATCTTGAAGCGGTGAGTCTCGCGCAGACCGCGGAGTTGGGCAATCGTTTAGGGATTGCCATCCTTCTCAATCTCATCGCCTTGATTGGCGGGCGCATCGTACCGAGCTTCACCGGCAACTGGCTGCGCAAAATGAAGCCGGAATCCTCAATGCCGAAGCCAAGCGGGATCGTCGATAAAGTGGCCCTCGTGATGATCGCGGCCGGTGTCGTGTGGTGGGCGTTTGTGCCGGACGGTGCGGTGACGTCGGTTGGACTTATTGCCGCTGGCCTTGCCGCTGGCCTTCGTGTCATGCGCTGGCGCGGGGTTGCGACCGTGGCCGAGCCGTTGGTGTTTGTGCTGCATGTCGGCTACGCTTGGCTTGCGATCGGACTGCTGCTGTTCGGCACAAATAAATTGTATCCGCTGCTTCTGCCCTCGGCGGGTCTGCACGCCCTGACCGCGGGCGCGGTCGGGACCATGACTCTCGCGGTGATGACGCGCGCGTCCCTCGGCCACACCGGCCGTGACCTTCATGCTGGGGTCGGCACAATGGCGATCTATGTCCTGGTGAACGCGGCAGCCGTGTTGCGCATCCTCGCGCCGTCCGTTCCGGGTATTGGCGATGCGACGATGATGGCTGCGGGCGTGGCGTGGGCGATAGCGTTCTTGCTTTTTGCGCTACTTTACGGCCCGCTGCTGTTGCGCCCGCGGGCGTGACGTGCGCAATTTCGGTATTCTCACCACGGCCCTGCGCGGCGAGTTCTTCGGTGTGAAGTTTCTGGCGGCGACGCTCCGCGAAGCGCTTCTTTAAGAGTTCGACGGCTTGTTCGCGGGTGAGAGCGCCGGGGCTGGAATTGCGGAAGAGATTGCTCATGAATCCCCGTTGTTTGTTGCGCGCAACCACGCACATATGCATGATTAGCTATGTGTTCTTTTTTCATCGCAAAGTTCCCAGATTCCTCTCAAGCAACAGAATGTCAGCTGCATGACGTGATGGCGCCGGCTTTTCAGCCGGCGCTTCTTACGTAATGTCCTGCTTTCTACAGGTCCTGCGCTATCGGGAAGTCCACGACCGTTTCCGCGATGTGGTTCGTGTAGTTGGTCAACGTGTTGTGAGCCACGTTGGCGACGATTTCCACGATCAGACCGTCATCGACCCCCTGCTTTCGCGCCGCCGCGAGATCATCATCGATAAGCCAGCCGCGCTCGGTCACGATTTTCGCGGTGAGCTTGATGATCGCGTTTGTTTGCGCGTCGTCGCTGCTGCCGGAGCGAGCGGCAAGAATCTCTGGATGCGACAAACCAACGCTTTGACCAATGGCGGTGTGCGCGGAGAGGCAGTATTTGCAGCCATTCGCTTGAGCGATGGTGAGTGCGATAGCCTCGCGCTGCTTCGGGCTTAGCCTGCCCTTTCCCAGGATGTCCGATAATCCAAGATACGCCTGGAGCGCAGCATTTGAATTGGCAAGCGTTCCGAGAATATTCGGCACACGGCCAAGCTTCGACTTCACGGCATCGAGCGTTTCCGCAACGGGGCTAGTGGCACTTTCTCTGTTTACGGGATGGATACGCGGCATTTTTGAGCTCCTTTATTTGGTTAATTGCGCTCTCGGCGCTGAGCTCAGAGTGTGATATTATCTGCATCTATTAGTCCTAATAACATTGCAGATGGTATCGACTTGGATCAATTCGCCCCGCTTTTGAACCAGGTCTCCTTGGCCGCCCGCGTTTTCTTCGCGGGGTCGGTTTGTGAACTCACCGGCTTTGATGGTGCGGACGGCATGGGGCATTTGCACGTCCTTAAGGCAGGGCGATGCTCGATACGGCTTAAGGGTCGCGAAGTTGCCCTCGTTGACCAACCGAGCGTTCTGTTCTTCCCCAGACCATGCCAGCACGCCCTCGTGCCGACCGATCCGGAAGGCGTCGCGCTGGTTTGCGCCTCCTTTGACCTAGGAGCCACGACACATAGCCCGCTCGCCGACGCTCTCCCCGACTTCCTCGTGCTTCCGCTCGACAAGGCGTCTTCGCTCGCATCGACCTTGGACCTCTTCTTTACCGAGGCTTTTAGCGACCATTGCGGGCGGCAAGCCGCCCTTGATCGGCTCGCGGAATATTTTCTTATTCAGTTGCTCCGCCATATTCGAGAAAGCGGTACGCTTCGGATGGGCTTATTTGCTGCGTTAGCCGACGCACGCCTTGCGAATGCCGTTGCCGCCATGCACGACCACCCAGGCCGATCCTGGTCATTGGAAGAACTTGCCGATGTGGCCGGCATGTCCAGATCCCGCTTTGCCAACAACTTCCGCGAAACCGTCGGCACAACACCGCACGACTACTTGACGGACTGGCGACTCTCAATCGTGCAAAGCCAGTTAAAAAAAGGGAAGTCCCTCAAGGCAATCGCCGGGACCGTGGGCTACCAAAGCCCCGCAGCGCTAACCCGCGTTTTTACCAGCCGCCTCGGACTTTCACCTTCGGCGTGGTTTGCTCAAATGCGGGCAGCCGTTCACGAGCGAGAATAACAGCAGACCTAGCTGGTGGTTACGGAGCGTCAAACACCCGCAGGTTTTATCCGCAATCGTCTCCAAAAGCTGAGAGATAACTTCGTGCGCGTGGCCCAAGGTTTCGCGGTTGTTCCGGATGAAGTCCGTGTAGCCCCCGATATCAAATATAACCAACGCAAGGCGCTTTATGTCCATCGAGAGGTCCAAGATGATTTTTAGAAGAGGCCGCTAGACGCGAGCGATATTATTTCCGTGCCAGTTTGAGATTGTCGAGCGTCTCAATAACTAGCCCGACGGGCGGACGTTTCTTGTATGTATCCTCGTAAAGCTTAGCCGTCACAACACCCTTGCGGTCGATAAAGAGAATGATCGGCTGCGGAACGCCATACGCAAAGCTGCCCGCTTTGTATTGAGGATCGCGAAGACCATACCGATCGATAATTTCAGATTTCGGATCGCTCAGAAGAGGGTATTTGATTGAACGCTTGCTCACAAAACCCGCCAGAACCTTGGGCGCATCATAGGAAACACCAACAAGCGTGTATCCACGCTTTTCGATCTCCGAGACACCCTTATTGAGGTCCATCAATTGGGTCTGGCAATACGGGCACCACGCGGCGGAGCGGTAGAAAAGCAGGACCAGCCCGTTCTCGCCCATCAAACTCTCTAAGGACCTTGGCTTACCCGTATGATCATCGGGTGTTCCAATGCTGGGCGCCTCAACACCGACCGCAGGTCCAAGTTCGAAATTCGGGTTTGCGTATGCCGACTGGATCAAGCCCAAGGCGAGCAGCGCCGCTAGAAGAAGTCGCATGACGAACCCTCCAAAGGATGCTTGTGGTTATGGCGCCCTCCAACGTGAGGGATGCCCTCCATACCGTACTTCGCTCCACCCCCTTTAAAGGTTACGGCCTGCGCCACGGTTACGTCGATTAGGCAGCGGCACGCACCCGCCCTGGATTAGGGCCTGAGCAGGGAAGACTGAGGGGCGACCCAGGAGAACATCCTATTGCCGAATGATTTGGCCAGCACCAGGAACAGCGTTGCCGTTCCGAGGTTCCACATAAGGACCATGATGCTCGCATCGAGAACATGAAAAAGGGTCATGGCTACAGCCGTGGTCGCCGCGACCGCAAGGCCCCCAGCCATGGCCGCAGCGCTTGGCTGAAGGGGTGCGGCAAAGCGCAGCATCAATAACATCGCCAGCGTTAACGGCAGGCCGGTCAACACCAGCGTTGCAAAGCACCGCGCCGTTTCTCCTGGCTCCATGCCATTCGGGCCTAACGAAATCCAGCGCGTGAGACACTGATATCCGATTGTCGCCATCCACACCAAGAGGGCCGGCAGCGGGAGCAACAGCCATAGCCGCGACCGATCAGGCAAGCTCACCATAAACGCCGCAATAGCAGCCAAGATCGCCGTCAGGAACGCGCCGCCCAACCGTGCGACGAAGGTGTAGTCCTGCATCTTCACCGCAATATCGGGGCGAATGCCCTGGCTCAGCGTCAAGAGCACGAGCACCGCCACGGCAAGCAGGCTCCACCGAAGGCCGCGCCAAATGGGAGAACCCATGCGTTTGACGGGTCGCACGTTGGCCGCGAGGCTCTCGATAAGGTCTGGGGTCGTAATCATGACTTTTCTTTCCGATCCGAAAGAAGGTCGCGCAGCTTCTTAAGGGCGCGGTGTGTCGCCACTTTTAGCGCTCCCACCGTCATACCACTCGCTACGGCAGCCTCATTCAGAGACATTTCCCTAATTTTCAACATCTTTATAGCCTGTTGTTCGCCAGGGCTTAGCTGGCGGATTGCATCCTCCAGAATCTGACGACGCTCCATATCTGTCTCTATATTCGTTTTCTGATCGACATAAGTTTCATGTTCGGTCGTCAATTCGGTCTCACGGTTGAAGCGCCGTCCTCGCTGACGAAGCCTGTCTATGAGACGGCGGCTTGCGATGGCGACGAGCCATGGGCCAAAAGGGCGCGTTGGGTCGTATGTCTGACGAATGGCGTGAACCGTCAGCAAAATATCCTGAACCGCGTCCTCACACTCGGTTTGGTCGAAGCCGCGGCGCCTGGCGAGGCTTCGAAGGTAGGGCGACGCTTCGAGAAGCAGGCGGCGATAACACGCTGAGTCACCGGCCTGAGCGCGCGCCATCAAGATAGACCAATCAATCTCGCGGCCGACGCCTTCCTGGCTCGGCGTATCCGTCCATTCAGCACTATCGCTCCATACCAGAGCGAGTCCCACGGCCTTCTTCCGGGTATCAGCGGCCATCACACGCTTTCTAATTTGAGTGATCGCTTTGCCGAAAGCGAACAGACAGCGGAGGAGGCATGCCCGTTCGTCGCGGCTGCAACCTTCACTATCGTACACGATGCGCGCATTCTCATTGCGGAAATATTTTTTGCTCCGCCCGTAACCTTCGTAACCCTCGCGACGAAATTCCCCATGTAGGCCGCAAGCAGGCCCTCAACGAAACAAAGGAGCTTCCACTATGAACCGTCGTCAATTTTCAGCGTCTATCTTCTCAACAGCGCTTGGCCTGGCTATCGCCATGCAAGGCGTTCCTGTGAACGCACAGGATATGAAAGACATGCCGCAAATGGTCAAAGACAACATGGCTCGCGCCAAGGCGCAGAAGCTGGAGAAGTGCTACGGCATCAACGCCGTCGCGAAAAATGACTGCGCGGAAGGCGCCCACTCTTGTGCGGGACAAGCCACGCAACCCCGCGATTCTAAGTCCTTCGTTTTTCTCCCGGCCGGTGATTGCAGCAAGATCCAGGGCGGCAAAAACTCTGCCAGCTAATCGCGAACAACGCTTGTTTGACGCTGCGGATATAGCGCGGACTGAGCGCGGTCTGATCCCGCCCACATGCGGGATTGGACTGCGTTTTCAGCACCACGAGGCGGTCGCTGCCGGACGGCCTCAAATCTCCTGGTTCGAAGTCCATACCGAGAACTACTTGGGTGGCGGCAAGGTGCTGGGCTACCTCGATACCATTCGCCGGGACTATCCCCTTTCCCTTCACGGCGTCGGCCTTTCTCTTGGCAGCGCAGACGATCTAGACGCCACCCACCTCGCGCGCGTCGTGGCATTGATTAAGAGAACCGGACCTGTTCTTGTCTCCGAGCACTTATCATGGAGCGCTGTCGGCGGCGTTTACCTGGCCGACTTGCTGCCGCTGCCGCTGACCGAGGAGGCGCTGTCGGTGATCTGCCGAAATGTTGACCGGCTCCAGTCCGCGCTTCAGCGTGAAATCCTTTTGGAAAACCCGTCCTCATACCTTCGTTACAGCCATTCAACAATTCCTGAGTGGGAATTTCTCTCGGCGGTCTCCCGCCGAACGGGGTGCGGCATCCTCTGCGATGTGAACAACATCTTCGTCAGTTCCATGAACCACGGTTGGAACGCCTTGGACTACCTGAGTGCGCTTCCTGTGGATCGCGTGGGGGAGATACATCTTGCCGGCCATACCCTGCGGGTCGTCGATGGAGAGCATGAGATTCGTATTGACGACCACGGCTCTGCCGTCGCTCCGGAAGTCTGGTCGCTTTATGAGCACGCGCTTCAGCGGTTTGGCGCGACCCCGACGCTCATCGAGTGGGATACCAATGTCCCGGCGCTAGACGTGCTCATGGCCGAAGCCGCGAAGGCCGAGAAAAAACTGCAACGCGTTTGGAGACGGGCCGGTCATGCCAGCGTTGCTTGAAGTTCAAGACGCCCTTCGGCGCCAGTTCTTAGAGGGCGAAAACCCCGACGTCATCTCCTTCATTGAAGGAGGCGCGCTCAGCCCGCATGCGAGGCTGAACATTTACCATAATACCTTTGTCGGAACTCTGACCACCGCCCTGCGCCTGAACTTTCCCGCCGTATATGCTCTCGTGGGATCGGGCTACTTCGAATACGTCGCCTCGGCATTCATTAAGCGGTCACCACCGACCAGCGCCTATCTCAACGATTATGGCCGCGACTTTCCGGCCTTCCTGGAGAGCGAAGAAACCGCAAGGGGTGTGCCCTATCTGCCGGATATGGCGCGACTGGAATGGGCCGTAAGCCAGGCCTTTCATGCACCGGATGCTGACTCCTTAGACTTGCAGCGCCTGGCGTCCGTGGCCCAGGAAGACCAGGAGCATGTCGTCTTTGCGCTCCAGCCCAATGTAGGACTGGTGGCGTCTCGCTATCCAATCGACGTTATATGGCAGGCCGTTCTCGCTAAAGACGACGAAGCCATGGCTGGCATCGATCTAGAATCAGGCGGGGTCAAACTACGCGTAGAACGTCGCCATGATCAGGTTGAAGTAACGAGGTGCGGGCTAGACGAGTGGCGTTTCGCCAGTGGCCTCGTCGGTAAGCGCTGCTTTGGCGAGCTTGCGAGTGATCTAAATCCCGAAACCGCGACAGCGCTGCTGAGTGATTACCTCGTCCGGGGCCGAATAACGGCGTTCACGCTCGCTCAACATCAATACTCCGAAAGGTTGCCATGAATTCCATCACATCTCTTATCCAGAAAACCTATCAACGGCTCGACACAGTGCCTTATGACGCGCTCGCAATCCCCCTACGCCTCGCGGTAGCGACGGTGTTTTGGAATTCGGCAATGGCGAAGTTCGCCAATTGGGAAACCACTCTGGAGTTATTTACTTCCGAGTATGGTATTCCTTTGCTCCCGCCCGAGGTAGCTGCCTATCTGGCCTCGGCTATTGAGGTATCGGCGCCGCCCTTGCTTGTGCTCGGCCTGTTAACACGGCCTGCGGCGGCGGTATTGCTGGGGATGACAGCCGTCATCCAGCTATTCGTATATCCTCAGGCGTGGCCTACCCACATTCAGTGGGGCGCCATGCTGCTGCTCTTGCTTTGTCGAGGCGCAGGCCGCTTGTCCCTGGACCACGGCATTGCTCGCTTGTTCAAAGTGAGGTGAAGCCTACGGCGAGACTCAGCGCCCTCTTCTGGGCACCATCCTTTCCCAAGCGATTGAAATCTGACCTGCTCCCCGGAAACGCTTCCGAATTTGGGTTACAGTTCTGTTCTCCAAGAAGGCGAATCATTGATTTTTTAGCAATTTTTGAAATTGGCGGGCAGCATTCTTCTGTACCTTCTGCGCGCCGCAATTTTTGACCACCCTCGACGCATCACAAGGAATGCGCGCTTGGCTGCATTCAAAGCCCGCCATCACTTGCGCTTGCTGGCGACAATCAGGATTGGGCGTATTCTCTCATCCACCCCGTTAGGCATCGTCGCGCTTAGGCCCACACGGATCATGGCCTGTTCGACCTCCAGCCTAGACCAGAACCGGTATACCTCGCTTGGAAAAGCAGCGGCGGCCTTATTCGCCGCTGTTCGCAGCACGAATGCGGCGCGTCCGCCAGGCTTCAGCACCCGCGCGATTTCCGCAAATGCGCGCTCAAGGTCGCGCCAGAAGTAGACGCTATGCACGCAGAGCGCCTTGTCAAAGACGGCGGCGTCGTACCGCAGGGTCTCAACACTGGCGTGCGCCACATCAACAAGTTTCGCGCGCACGAGATCGCGGTTTCGTTGCACCGCGTGCTCGACCATGAGCTCGGACGGATCAGCGCCGGCGACTCGACCGCGTGGCGCGCGACGCGCCAGTTCGCCCAAAGCACGGCCGTGGCCGCAGCCGATATCGAGCACATGGTCCGTCGGCTGGACGGCTAGCGCTTCGATGGCGGCGAGATTGTCGCTCCAAGTCTCGCGCGCCATCACGAACGCTATGAACCGCCCCAACGGACCCCTGGCGTTGCGGGCCTGCTCGGCGAGGAACGCCGGCCTACGCATAGGATGGCGTCCCACGCGCGAGACGGACATCTGCGCTGTAAGAGGGAATGAAGCCCGACACCGCCACGGCGAACCCAATCGTGTACTGATTGACGCTGGCAATGGGGCTGCCCAGCAGCATAAAGCCATAGCCAATCGCCAGTGTTGGCAGGACATGCAGAGCAAGCGGTGCGTAAAGACCGAGGCGCTTCATTGCGGGAGCCTCTGAACGGCGGCGAGGACGTCTTCTGGCCTGCGCCAGACTTGAGTCTGGCAGAACACGCTGAGCGCGCAGCCGCGCAGTTCCAGTGCGCCATTCTTGATGCGGATTTTGCCTGTGTAAGTGCGCCCGTCATCTGGATTGTAAAGCGAGCCTTCGCTCCAAACGCCCGGCGAGGACTCCCGCAGGCCGCGTACGATTTCGATGCCGACAAGCGAGCGTGATCGCAGCGCACGATCGGGATTATGACGGTCGACGCGCGGCCGACCGTGCCCATCGTTCGTCTCCCATAGCCAGATGATGCGACCGCATACCGTCGCCGCATCACTGGCGCACGGACGAAACTGCACGACTGAACCGAAACCGCGCGTCGCCCAATCGCCGCTCAGCGCCGGGGACGATTGTGCGGTGGCGCCTTGCCCAAAGGCCGTGGCCGCAATGAACAGCGCGAGCGCCGTCATCGCGGCGCGAGCACGGTTGTTCTGTCTCATGGTTTCTCCGTTAGTTGGAAATCTTGTCCCGCGCGCATGCGCCGGCGCCGTATCGCCAAAGCGCCCGCCACAAGCACAAGAACGACTATGGCGAAGAAAGCGCGGCTGCGCCCACCCGGGCGATCGATGGTGCGCGACCAGAGCGAAGGCCCCGCTTCGCCCTCGCGTGGCAGCCGGAACGCCACCAAAGTGTCGCTCGGCGCCACGATGCCCGCATCGGGATAGCCACCGGCGAAGACGACGACATACTGTTCGCCGTTCCACTCATAGGTCATCGGCGTCGCCTGCGCGGTGGCGGGCAAGCGCCCCTGCCAAAGCTCACGGCCAGTGCGCGCATCGAAGGCGCGCAAATAGCGGTCCATCGCCGCGCCGATAAAAACGATGCCGCCACGCGTCACCGCCGGGCCGCCGAGACTGGGCGAGCCCCACGGCAGCGCCAAAAAGCCGTGCGTGTATTCTTCAATAGTGCCGAGCGTGGATTCCCAGAGGATTTTACCGTTACGCAGATCGATCGCGGCAAGCCTGCCCCACGGCGGTGGATTGCACGGCAACGGCACTAGGGATCCCAAGAGCGGCTCGCGCACCATGCCGAATGGTGCGCCGGTCTGCGGCCCGACATCGCCGCGTCCCTCGAAGCGATTGCGGAAGCTCTCATACTCGGCGGACGGAAACAGCGTGATGCGATGGGCAATGCGCGAAGTGTTAGCATAGAGAATTTGTCTCTCCGGATCGAAGGCGACGCCGCCCCAATTCACGCCCCCGCCCGTGAACGGAAACAGGATCGTGCCCTGTTCGGATGGCGGCGTGTAAAGCCCTTCGCTGCGCGCACTTTCGATCGCGCGCCTGCATGCGGCTTGATCGAAGGGCGTCAAGCCGAACGCATCATCAGCGCGCAGGTGCGTCGGTACAAGGCTAGGCACACGCGTCGGAAACGGTTGCGTCGGGGAGAGCGCTTCTCCCGGCGCTCCGGCCTGCGGTACTGGGCGCTCCTCGACCGGGAAGACGGGCTCGCCGGTATCGCGATCGAGCACGAAGACTAGCCCCTGCTTGGTGGCCTGGATCACGACGTCACGCGGCGCACCTTCAAGATCGAGCGTGACAAGTGTCGGTTGTGCGGGAAGATCGTAATCCCACACGTCGTGATGCACGATCTGGTAGGCCCAGCGCACCGCGCCGGTGGTTGCCTCAATCGCGACCACTGAATTGGCGTATCGGTTATCTCCAGGGCGCAGGCCGCCGAAGAAGTCGGGGCTGGCGCTCGAAGTCGGCATGAACACCAGCCCGCGCGTTTCATCGATCGACATTGGCGCCCAAACATTGGCGTGCCCGGCATCGCGCCAGCCTTCGCCCCAAGACTGCGCGCGTGCATTGAGCGCCTCGCGCGGGATCGGATCGAAGCTCCAGCGCGGTGCGCCGGTGCGCGCATCGAAGGCGCGCACCATGCCCGAGGGCGCCGCGACACGTTGATTGTCGCCCTGGGCTGAACCGACGATGACGACGCCCGCGGCAACGACCGGCGCCGATGTGATCTGAACCTCGCCGGGCCACAAGAGCGGTACCGACGGCGCTAGATCCAATTGGCCGTTCTCGCCGAAACCCTCGCAGCGCGCGCCGCTGCGGGCGTCGAGCGCAATGAGGCGCGAATCCGTCGTGCCCGTGAACACGCGCGTCGCACACGGCACTTCCGGCTCGGCGGCAGCGTCGCGCCACACCGCGACGCCCCGGCAGTTGAAGCGATTGGCCGGGTTGACGCCCTCGGTCGCGATCTCTGGGTCATGGCGCCAACGCTCGCGCCCCGTTGCGGGGTCGAGCGCGATGACATTGTTGAACGGCGTGCAGAGATAAAGACTGCCGCCGTGCAGCACCGGCGTCGCCTGCCACTTAGCCTGGCGCAGGATGTGGGCGGGCCGCGTGGACGCCTCGCCGGTGCGATAGGTCCAGGCGCGGATGAGCTGATCGACATTGTCCGGCGTGGCCCGCGCCGCCTCGGAATAGCGCCGTCCGCCCGCGTCGCCGCCATAATGGGCCCAACCGGCCCCGCCAGTTGTGTCGGCGGTTTGGGCGATTGCCGGCTCAGCGCCAATAGGGCCGCCGCTGGCAGCAAGCGCCAATGCGACGGCGATAGACGCGGCGGCAGCTAGGATTTTGGATCGGCATTCGTATGAGTTCGTGGAGCGCATGCCGCGAGAAATGCCAGGACTGCTGCGCTCTGGCTCGCCGAAGCCGAAAACAGGATCGCCGGAACCGAAGTCGGCTAGCCGAATTTGAGTAAATTGTTTGAAATCAGACGGTTGGGCGGACCTCTCCGTTCAGCGCCCGCTCGCGAAACGCGGTGGGCGTAAGACCGGTTTTGGCCTTGAACGCGCGATTGAAGGGGCCAAGCGAACCGAACCCTGCGTCCAGCGCGATGGTGGCGATGGGTACCGGCGCTTGCGCTGGGTCGGCGAGTGCGGCCTCGACTTCCGCCAGTCGCCAGCTATTCAAGAAGTCATTGAAGTTCCGGTAGCCCAGGCCCTGGTTGATCATGCGGCGCAGACCGTGCTCTGGAACCTTTACGCGCAAGGCGAGCGCGGCGATGGTCAGCCCCTCTTCGCGATAGGGACGATCGTTCCGCAGTATTGCTTCCAGTCTAGCGGTCGCGTCGCGGTCGGCGCCGCTCAGGGACGGCACGGGCTCCGCCTGCCCTTGCACCGCATTGCGACTGACGCCAGGGGCCGCCGCCCGCGCCGCCGGTCCGAACAAGCTCGCGTCGGCCTGACCAAAGGCCGCCAGCGACATGAGACCCAGAAGCATCAGCGCGCCGGCAGCGAGCGGGGAAAGTGCGTGCGCGGAACCGACCACCAACTCGCCAGCCTCAACGGAGATCACGCCCAGCGCATAGACCGACGCAAGCACGAGGATCGGGCCGCGCAAGCGCCGGCGGTTCTCCACCAGATCGTCGCGCCAGCCAGTCGCGACGAGGATGAGCGCATGTACGATGAACGCCCCACTCACCAGCTTGTGCGCGAACATGAAAGCCTGCGGTTGGGGCGCAAGGAGCGTTCCGAGTCCAATCGCGAACAACACCGCCGCAGGCAAGAAGCGCCGCCAATCAAGCTTGGCGCGGTCCTCAAAAAGCTCGCTCGCGAACGCCCAGAGCAATCCCGCGCCAGAAACCGACAACGCCCACACCACCGGCATCAGCCAGCCCAGCGCCGCCGCGATCTCATCGCCGGGCCACTGCGTCAGTGTGTGTGAGGCGGCGGCGAGCGCGAACACAGAGCCGGTCACGCGCGCCGGCGTCTGTTCACCGCGCAGCACGAGGCCTGCCACACTGAGAAACGCGCCAACGGCGATCCCCCGCGCCAAGAGTTCGAGGACTAGAGGTTCGACCATGTCGGCCATCGAAACCTCCAATGAACGCACGATATCACGATATCACGATATCACTCCGCGCTTACGGGTGCGATAAAACCGAAATGAACGCCCAGGAAACTGTGGGAAGTTATATTGTCGCACCTTGCCGCTAACCCGTTGTAAGTATTGAGATGCTTGCCCTCTCTCCTGGGCACCAAACCTAGCTTTCGTTAGTGAGCGAAGCGAACTTACGAAAGCTGGTTCCCGCCGAAGCCCGTAGGGCGAAGGTGGGCCTCTCTCAAATCATTGAAATCCAACGATCTGCAATTCCGGCGGCGAAATATCGCGCCGGATTTTTGTCGCACCTTTTCGTAAGGCATTGAAGGAGCGTGAAAGTGGTGCCCAGAGCATGGGCATCATTTTTGGCGATTAGGTCGCTAATAGCGGTTCGAAATAGCGAGTGCGTGACTATTTCGGATGCAGAATGGGATTTTCAGGGGGACGCGGGCCATCCCTCTCAGCGCAGCTATCTAGGCCTGGACCTGGTTCATCGTCCTCACAGGGCCAGTGCTTGAATTCGGTCACATCCGTTTTCTTTGTTAACACGAGAAAAGCACTGTGATCGTCGCGGGTGGCGCTCATGGATTCGGTCATGCAGACCGAGGTATCGCCGACACGAATGCTATCTTGCGCGTATCTCTTTTGCGCTTTTTTGAATGCGTTGCTTAACCACTGCTCGCTGTCCGTCCATGATGGCCATAGCTTTTTTATGATGGCGACAACGCCCGCCTGCTCTGCGCGTGCTGATTCTGTTACTCCGTAAATGGCCCCGCCTGTTTGACGACTGACACCAACGACCTCAGACGCAACCGGCAAAAACCAAATGTTATCGATCTTCCCATCCGGCGTTAATACAAGGTGTATCCATTGGCGTTCTTTTCGATCCGTACAGCCGTGACTCAAAGGGAAGACCTCCCGCCATGTGCAATGGACGATCGCGGCGATGTCTTTTTTTATTTCCTCTATGGGATAATCGAGAGGAGACGGCGATTTGGCGCTCAACGGGTTCACAAGAGCCGTTTGCGCAATAAGGACTGCCGTTATCACGACAATAAAACGTCTCATTATCTTCCCGTGCGATTCCGAAGGAATTGTTCGTATAAAGCCTTGGCTTGATCACGCGTTATGCCGCGATCCTGCTTTCCCTCCGGCAACGAGGCCCACCCGCTTTTGCATGTCATTGAAGGTGCCTTCCTGGAGTTGGAAAATTCCAGCCGCGCTTTGGCCGCCACGATTAAAGCCAGGATGACCACCGTTCAGAGTAGGCATCGGGTAGCGTTGCCCGCCTGTCCACATGTCTACCGCGCCACCCTCCCGCTACCCGATGAACATTGGCAGCCAGCCGACCACCAGACCTAAAAGCCAAAAGCCCATCCACAGACCGTGAAATTCATTGCGCTCCCTTGCGGGAATCGCATGCGCCTCGAACCGCGGTTTAGCCAATCTTCTAGCGGCGATGTGCACCACCACTAACGATACGAAGCCGATGACCGTCAGTGTTTGCATGAAGGCGCTACCAGACCGAATGTGAAAGTGAGGCGCCCCGAATGTCGAGAACATTGGGATGAAACCCGACAACGCGTACAGGCCTGCTACGCCCCAGTAAGTCCGAGACGGGAAAATCCGTCGTTGTTGCCACGCCACGGAAATTTCGTCACGTCTCTGCCATAAAAATAGGAACAGAAAAACTAAAGGCCCGACGGCGAGTATCATCTGAGCGATCCTGTCCATTGCTCACTGTTTGGATAGATATTCGTCCACCTTGTTCGCAAAATAACCAAAGGCCAGTACCGCGAGTGTAAGGCCCCCGAGTGTAACGGTAACTAACAACGCACCCGCACTAATAGACACCAGTGCGCCTCCTACGAAAATTTCGACCACGCCGGTCGTTACAGCGGCGTCGTTAAGAGCGGATTTCAGTCCTTGAAGATCCGATTTTGACATGCTTGC
This sequence comes from Rhodospirillaceae bacterium, assembly GCA_019752235.1. Classification (GTDB taxonomy): domain Bacteria; phylum Pseudomonadota; class Alphaproteobacteria; order Rhodospirillales; family Rhodospirillaceae; genus SHVO01. The sequence goes on along the minus strand of JAIEMI010000289.1, from coordinate 3,780 downwards.
CAAGAAGCGGTCCAACGCAGATTTCTCCAACGATGGGGTGGGCGTGTTTGCATTCGGCGAATTGCCCGGCTGCACCTTTTCCTCTTCAGCAAACGGATTCGCCTGATTTGCTCCGCCAGAACCAAAGCTCGCTGTGGCGCCCATCGTAGGGAGCGCATCATCGAATGGGATAGGCGGCGCCAAATTCGGATTTTGGTGTAGGCGACGGCGCTCCGCGAGGCGTTTCTTTAGGAGTTCGACGGCCTGCTCGCGGGTCAGAGCACCGGGGCTGGAATTGCGGAAGAGATTGGCCATGAATCCTCGTTGTTTGCTGCGCGCAGCTACAGGCAGCTCCGCCGTACTTTGAGGAGCGTGACACAACAGCGAAAAGAACCCGTGCAAAGTGCGGTAGTCGCGCAGCGTTTGGGTGCGACAAAACCCAAATGAAGCCCCAGGAAACCATGGGAAGTTATATTGTCGTACCTGATGGCTAAGTCATTGACTTTCTGAGGCTGTGTGCATCCCGTGTGGCAATCGGCCAGACTTTTGCACTGTCGCACTGTGCAAAAGTCGTGGAATATCAACAGGAATAGTTCCCTGAACCGGAATACATATCCGGCCAAATCGCATTCGCGGTATTTCGCAAGCGCATCCCTATATCCAAAAAGTAGCGGTTATCGCCTCCCGATATGAAAGACACCGATGCTCATCTTTGAACTGCTTATTGTTCTCGCTCTGACACTCTTCAATGGTCTTCTGGCGATGTCAGAATTGGCGGTCGTGTCCTCGCGCAGAGCACGCCTAGACCACATGGCTCAGTCGGGCAGCCATGGCGCTCGGATCGCGCTGCGTCTCATGGATGATCCGGGCCGGTTCCTATCGACCGTGCAAATTGGTATCACGCTCGTTGGAATATTAGCTGGTGCGTATAGCGGAGCGACGCTCGCCGAACAGCTAGGCGCGTGGCTTAACCAATATCCAGTCTTCGCACCCAACGGCGAAGCTGTTGCAATCGGCCTCGTCGTTCTCGCCATTACGTATCTCTCCCTGATCGTGGGAGAGCTCGTCCCCAAGCGTATTGCAATGAACAACCCGGAAGCCATAGCGGTCTGGGTCGCCCAGCCGATGCACCTCCTTTCCCAAATCACCGCTCCGGTTGTCTGGCTTCTGCGGACGTCAACTGAAGCTGTCCTGAAGACACTAAGGCTGCATAAGTCGACGGCGGAACCCGTCAGTGAAGAAGATGTCAAATCGTTGGTGGCTGAAGGAACGCGGGCGGGGACTTTTGAACCGCAGGAAAAAGAGATGATAGAGGGCGTGCTGCGTCTCGCAGATCGTTCCGCGCGCTCGGTTATGACGCCGCGCACGGAAATATTCTGGATTGATCCCAGTGAAACGCAGGAGGAACTGATTCTGGAATTGGAACAGGCGGCTTATTCGCGGCTCCTCGTTTGTGACGGAACAGTTGATCGCGCGATAGGCACCGTAAAAACCAAGGACATACTTGCGACGGTGCTTCGGGGCAAAAAAATTAATATCCAGGAAGTCATGGAGCCTTCAGCGAAGATTCCCGAGGATCTGCCGCTCTTAAAGGTCATGGAACTATTTCGACACAAGGGTGTGCATATGGCGATTGTTGTCGATGAATATCAAGTAACGCAGGGTATAATCACAACAACCGATATCCTCGAATCAATCGCGGGCAATATTCCGGAACGCGGAGAGGATCCTGGGCCTTCGGCAATTATGCGCGAGGATGGCTCATGGCTCGTCGATGGAGCCCTTCCTATAGACGAGTTTGAAGACCGAATGGCGCTGCGAGGACTTTCCGACGAAGGCGATTTCGAAACCGTTGCGGGTTTCGCCTTACATCATCTGAAGAATTTGCCCAAACCAGGAGAGAGCTTCAATTACGGTAGCAACCGCTTCGAGATATTGGATATGGACGGTCGGCGGATCGACAAAATTCTGGTCAGCCGGATTTGACCCATATCTACCTATCGCAAGTTAGTTTTTAGATCCTATCGTGTGCGGGAAGGGATTAAGTGTTCGACATTGATTCATTTGCGGCAACTATGATTGGGTTCACCGGGCAACGTCTTCGATCATTATTGATCGCGGGTTCTATACTTTTGGGTTTTTCTGCGTTGCCCGATAGTTCACGGGCACTCTTGATGGCGAAGGCAAAAGCCGCCGCTATACAAGAGGCTGGCCCGGCTGTCAGTGAAACCGAATTAACGGCATACTTAAGGGCGCGGCCTCAAGTGGAGGATATTACTGTGTATTGGGCCGGTGCCCTCGAAAATGCCAGCGCTACAGCGGCTGTGGGTCTCCGCCATGTACGAGACAACGAAATCGAGCAAGCCGTGAAATCGGACGGGCTGACTCTAAAGAGGTATCGACAAATAGAATCATTGATCAAGATCGATCCTGACGTTCAAAGAAAAGTTGAAAGTTTAATGCGCGAGTGAGTCGTCTGACCTGCCCTCCGTGATGCCCTCGTTTATGAGGAGAGTCCGTTCTAGTTTGCTCTGAGACCCAACTTTGGAACCTCCTGATTGCGTTGGAGAGGCGGTGCTTTTCTCCAGGATCGAGACGTCCAATAATTGCACCTCCTGGCAATCCAGAGAACTGACGGACTAATTGTTTAGTACGTTCAGTGTCGTTGCCTTTTTCTCCTGCTGGCATTCCGCGAAGCGCTTCTTTAGGAGTTCGACGGCCTGTTCGCGGGTCAGAGCGCCGGGGCTGGAATTGCCGAAGAGATCTGTCATAAGACCTCGTTATAGTGTTTGTGGATCGCGAACCCCCATCTCTCCAAGGAGGGTGACATAGCAGGGAAAAGAAACCGTATGCGTGCGATGGCCGCGGGGAGGCCCGGGCTTCCATGACATCCGACCTTCAATCAGCCGATATCATCGGCGGCAAGCTTCAAGAAACATTGGCGCTGCTGCGGCAGGGCCAGTGGGACGCGGCCGAGGCGCGGTGCCGCGACGTCCTGCATCTGGACCCGCGGCATTTCGATGCCTTGCAGTTGTTGGGCGCGGTCGCCGCCCAGAAAAACAATCCCGCGTTGGCCGCCGATCTGATGGGCCAGGCGCTGGCGGTGAATCCCGCTCACGCGCCGACGCATTTCAACCTCGGCCGGATTCTGCAGGCCTGGGGCCGGCACGGCGAAGCGTTGGCGGCATTCGACGCCGCCCTCGCGCTGGCGCCGGGTTTAGCCGAGGCCCATGGGGCCCGCGCGCAGGCGCTTTTCGAGCTGCGGCGCTACGACGAGGCGCTGACGGCCAGCAATCAATCGATTGCGCTGAAAGACGGCGACCCCGTCGTCCATAATACCCGCGCCGCGGCCCTGACCGCCTTGCGATATTTTTCCGCGGCGGTGGAAAGCTATAACCGCGCCGTGCTGTTGGCCCCGGGCTATGCCGAAGCGCACGCAAATCGCGGGCATGCGCTCCGTGAGCTCGGCCGTTTCGAGGACGCCGCCGACAGCTATGAGGCGGCGTTGCGGCTGGAGCCGGATTTCCCGTTTCTGCGCGGCACACGGCTGAACGCGCGTTTGCAGGCCTGCCTGTGGGACAACCTCGCGGCCGATACCGCCGATATCAAAACCCGGGTGGCGCGCGGTGAACGCGTGACGCCGTCTTGGATGACGCTCGTCCTGTCGGACGACGCGTGGCGCTCGTGCAGTTGCGCACGCAACAGCACGTATCGCCCGGCGCGCTACGGCAGGGCGGCCTCGGCGGCAACGCGGTTGCGGCCGCTGCGCTTGGCGGCGTAGAGGTGCCGGTCGGCGGCGGC
>JAIEMI010000213.1 GCA_019752235.1 Rhodospirillaceae bacterium | reverse complement strand
ATATCGACATCAAGGACGTAACCATGGATGTCCTGGACGAGCTGAAGAAATCGTCGCTGGATTACTACGCAGCGTTGCGTTCGTCCTACCGGCAGATTCGCGCCGCCGAAGTCCGCAACGGCGCGCCACCTCCGATGGAAGATTTTGACGAATAACGGACTTATCTCGGCCTTTTGCGGGCCTTAATTACGCCTCACGCGTTAGCTAGCGTGTGTTCTTGTATTGTTTTCGGGAGTTGTTGATGAACCTCCGCATTTCGCGTCGCGCTTTCACATCGGGCGCCGTGTCCGCCGCCCTGGCTCTCCTGCCTTCAGTGGTTTTCGCCCAGGGCACGTCGAACGTCGCCGCCACCTTTGTCGGCGACTTCGCGCAGAAGGGCATCGCCGACATTCTCGCCGCCCCCATCCCCAACACGGAAAAGCAGCAGCGCTTCCGCGAGATGTTCAAGCAGTACTTCGATCTGCCGGGCATCGGGCGCTTCGTGCTGACGCGCTATTGGAAGGCCGCGACGCCGGAAGAGCAGACCAAGTTCACGTCGCTGTTCGAGGATGTGATCGTCTACACCTGGTCGCGCCGCTTCTCGGAATACAACGGCCAGACCCTGAAGGTCACCGGCGAGCAGCCCGACGGCGGCGACGGCATGCTGGTGAAATCCACCATCGTCGGCAAGAACAACACCAACTTCGGCGTCGACTGGCGGCTGCGTAAGCGCGGCGACGGACTCAAGGTGCTGGACGTGGTGATCGAAGGCGTCAGCATGGCGATCACTTACCGCCAGGACTATTCCACCGTCATCAGCCAGACCGGCAGCTTCGCCGGATTGCTGGCGCAGATGGAAAAGCAGGTCGCCGACCTCAAGCAGCAGCAGGGGGCTTAAGCCTCGCGTCGAAGCGCGCGGCCAGCCAGGCGCGCGTGTAGGCGTTGGTTTTGCGCGCCGTGCTGGAGTCGAACCGGTTAAAGCCGTGCGGCGCTTCGGCGACGATTTCCAGTTCCGCGCCGCCCGACTGCGCGCTCCACTTCTCAAACATCAGTCTTGTATCGTCGATCAGCGGATCGGCGGTGCCGACGATGAACAGCGCCGGCGGCAAGCCGGTGAGATCGGCATAGAGCGGTGAGAGCGCGGGGTCGCGCCGGGCCTCGGCGCTGATACCGTTACAGACGATACCCATCAACTTGTCCATGCTCGGCGCGTGCAACAGCAACGTATCGCGCGGCGCGGTGTGCATGCTGGGCGTACCGCTCATGTCGTAGCAGCCATGCAACAAGAGCGCGCCGATGATATTCTCGAAATAGGGCTTGCCGCGCAGGCGGAGCAAGGTGACGGCGGCCAGATGCGCCCCGGCGGACTCGCCGCCGATGGTGACACGGTCGACGCCGAACGCGTTCAGCCCTTCGTCCAGCACCCAGCGCGCGGCGGTCTCGCAGTCGTTGAAGATTTCGGACAGGGGAACATTGGGAATCAGGCGGTAATCGATGGAGACCACCACGACGCCGGCGGTTTTGGCGATGGCGGCGTTCAGTTCGCCGTCCATGTAGGCCCGGCCCGTGCTCCAGCCGCCGCCATGAATGTCGATATGCACGCCGGAGACCGGCCCGCGCGGCCGGATGATCTGCACCGCCGCCGTGCGCCCCAGCGCCGACACCGTCCTGTTGTCCACATCCACGCCTTCCTTGCGCAAGGCGGCGGTGGCGAATTTCCCCACGAAGTTCATCAGCCCCTGGAGCACAACACGCTGCAGGCCGTGCATGGTCACGCGCGGCATACGCGCCAGCATTCTGTTCTGCCGGCGCGTGGCTTCCAGATCGTTGGCGTCGAACGGGATCGGCATCGTGCCTATTTCGCCGCTTCGCCCATGAAGCCGCGGATGTCGGCGTTGACCTCCTTGGCCTTCACCACCGACACCCAATGGTCGGAGGTCGGGTAAAACTTGAATGTGACATTGGGGACATATTTTTCAATGCCGCTCAGATTACCGCCCTGCAAGGCGCTGTCGGCCAGCCCCCAGACCACCAGCGTCGGCACCGTCACCTGCGTGTTGGCGAAGCCGGCCAGCATGTCCTTCGCGCTGTAGGAACTGGGAACCTTATCGGCGGGATGTGTCTCGTTGAACGGCGGATTCAGGCGGTTGGCGCGGTAGTAGTTAAGGCCCGCGTCCATGGAGCCCGGCACTTTCCAAGCCTTCACCCATTCCAGCTGGTCTTCAACGGTATAAACCCCGGCCTTCAGCGCCCCGCCCGTGAGCGAATCCCGCAAGCCCGCGAAGTCGTTCTTGGCCATGGCTTCGTCCCACTTGTAGCCGTCCATGTTGTTGAAGGCGAACATGTAGGTTGAGCCCATGCGCTGGATCGGGTTCTCGCGCATCTCGCGCTCGAAAATAATCGGATGCGGCGCATTGATAATGACGAGCTTGTCGAGCATCTCGGGATACTTCATGGCGAAGCCCCAGGCGATGACGCCACCCCAATCGTGCGCGACCAGCGTGAACTTCTGGCCTTTCTTGCCGAGTTTCTCGGCCAGCGCTTTCACGTCATCCACAAGAAGATTGAATTTGTAGCCGTCCACCGTTGGCGCTTTGCCGGACAGGTTGACGCCGCGCGTATCGGGCGCGGCCACGGTGTGGTCCTTGGCGAATTCGGTGAGCTGATCGCGCCACATGAACCAGTGCGCGGGGAAGCCGTGCAGGAACAGCATCAAAGGCCCCTTGCCGCCGCTGACGACGTGGAACTTGATGCCGTTGGCCTCGACGGTGGAGGCCTTCATGCCCGCGGGAATGCGCTCGGCGGCAAAGGCGGGCGCGGCAAGCGCGAGGATAATGGCGGCGGCCAGGATTCTAAAACGCATGATGGAACCTCCCCTGTTAATACGGGAGGAGCTTAGCGCATGTCAGACGCGACCTGCAGCCAGATTTGTGACTACTGCGCATCCCAGGGCACGTCGGACCCACTGCCGCCCACCAGGAAAGTGCCATAAGCCGTGCCGCTCCCAATCCTGCAGGTGTCTACGCGCGAGAACGGAAATAGAGAAGCGGTCGCCGTCGATCTGCGTGATCTTAAAGCAGCCTATACATATAGACCGAGGGGATCGCGGGACCGAAGCCCGCCTTTTCATAGGCGCGGCGGCGGTCAGAGGTAGTCCGCCATATAGGCTGAAATAATTGTGTCCAGCCCCGCATCCTTCGGCAAGCCCAATCCCTCGGCCCGCGATGCATCCACATGGGCGGGCCAGCCCGCGACGATCGGGGCCACAAACGGATCGATCTTCACGCTGATATGGCCCAGCGCCCTGCCCGCCGCCACGCGCTTCAGGCTGGCGACCATCTCGGCGACGGTGACGGAGATATTGGGCAAATTCATCGCCCGGTCGTCGCCCAGCTTTGCGCTGTCCAGTTCGTAGAGAGCGATGATGCCGTCCACCACCGTGCGGTAACCGACAACGGGCATGGTCGTATCCCATCCGACCGGCAGCTCATAATCCACGCCGTTGAGCGGTTCGCGGATCACGGCGCTGACGAAGCTGGACGCGGCCTTATTGGGTTTGCCGGGACGCACGATAACGGTGGACAGCCGCGCGCTGCGCCCATCGATGAAGCCCTTGCGGGTATAGTCGTTCACCAGCAGCTCGCCGACAGACTTGGTCATGCCGTAAGTGGTCTGTGGTGTATGGCGCGTGGGATCAGCGACCTGTTTGGGAACCTGCGCGCCGCCATAGGTGGCGATGGAACTGGAAAAGACATAGCGCGGCTTGGGGCCCAGGCGACGCATGGCCTCCAGCACATGCAGGTGGCCGTCGAGATTGACCTTCATGGCGAGGTCGAAATCCTGCTCGGCCCCGCCGCTGACGATGGACGCCAGATGAAACACGGCGATATCGGGCCGGTCTATGATTCTGAAAATCGTGTCGCGGTCGAAAACCTCACCCGCTACGAATTGCGCCCGCGCGTCCAAATCCGCCGGACGTTCGGAGGGCACAACATTGTCAAACAGGACGACGCTGCCGATGGGTTCCAGCTTGCCGGAGGGGCCGTGCAGCTTGCCGATATCGAGAATGCGGCGGGCGAGACGCAGGCCGATGAAGCCGGCACCCCCTGTGATGACGACTTTCATGCTCCCCTCCTCCCGTGCCCGCCTTAGCGGGCGATCGGTTTGTACTTGATGCGGTGCGGCTCGATGGCGTCGGCGCCGAGGCGGCGCTTTTTGTCGGCTTCGTAATCCTCGAAGTTGCCTTCGAACCACTCCACGTGGCTGTCGCCCTCGAAGGCCATGATGTGGGTGGCGATGCGGTCGAGGAACCAGCGATCGTGCGAGATCACCACGGCGCAGCCGGCGAATTCGAGCAAGGCCGTTTCCAGCGCGCGCAGCGTATCGACGTCGAGGTCGTTGGTCGGTTCGTCGAGCAGGATGACGTTGGCGTCTTCCTTCAGCATCTTCGCGAGGTGGACGCGGTTACGTTCACCGCCCGAGAGCTGACCCACGCGCTTTTGCTGGTCGGCGCCCTTGAAGTTGAAGCGTCCGACATAAGCGCGGCTCGGCACCGCGAACTTGCCCAGCATGATTTCGTCGTTGCCGCCGGAGATTTCCTCCCAAACGGTGGCGTCGGCGCGCAGGCTGTCGCGCGACTGATCGACATAACCCAGCTTCACCGTCTCGCCCATTTTGAGCGTACCGGAGTCCGGCTTTTCCTGCCCGGTGATCATGCGGAACAGCGTGGTTTTGCCGGCGCCGTTGGGACCGATGACGCCGACGATGCCGCCCGGGGGCAGCGCGAAGTTGAGGTCTTCAATCAGCAGGCGGTCGCCGAAGGCTTTATTGAGCCCCTTGGCTTCGATCACGGTTCCGCCCAGGCGAATGCTGGTGGGAATGACGATCTGCATGGCCTCGGGTGATTTTTCCTTGGCCGAAGCGACCAAGTCCTCGAAGGCCGCGACGCGGGCTTTGCTTTTGGTACGGCGCGCGGCGGGGGTCTGGCGGATCCACTCCAACTCGCGGTCGATGGTGCGGGCGCGCGATTCTTCTTCGCGCTCTTCTTGCAAGAGGCGCTTCTGCTTCTGTTCCAGCCACGAGGAGTAGTTGCCCTCGTAAGGAATGCCGCGGCCGTGATCAAGTTCCAGAATCCAGCCGGTGACGTTGTCCAGGAAGTAGCGGTCGTGGGTCACGGCCACGACGGTGCCGGGATATTCCTCCAGGAAGCGTTCGAGCCAGCCCACGGATTCCGCGTCCAAGTGGTTGGTCGGTTCGTCGAGCAGCAGCATGTCCGGGCGCGACAGCAGCAGGCGGCACAGCGCCACGCGGCGGCGCTCTCCGCCCGACAGCTGCTCGACGCCGGAATCGCCGGGCGGGCAACGGAGCGCGTCCATGGCGATCTCGCACGTGCGCTGCAAGTCCCAGCCGTTGGCGGCGTCGATCTTCTCCTGAAGTTCGGCCTGCTCGGCGATGGTGGCATTCATCTCGTCGTCGGACATTTCCTCGGCGAACTTGGCGCTGACCACATCGAAGCGTTCCAGCAGCGCCTTCACCTCGGCCACGCCGTCCATGACATTTTCGAGAACGTTCTTCTTGGGATCGAGAACCGGTTCCTGCGCCAGATAACCGACCCTGGCGCCTTCCGCGGCCCAGGCTTCGCCCGTAAAATCCTTCTCGATACCCGCCATGATCTTCAGCAAGGTCGACTTACCGGAGCCGTTGACGCCCAGAACGCCGATTTTCGCGCCCGGCAGGAAGGATAAATGGATGTTCTTCAAGACCTCGCGCCCGCCGGGGTAGGTCTTGTTCAAGCCTTTCATCACGTAGATGTATTGATAAGCGGCCATAATCTGTGCGTTTTCCTGTGATGGTGATAGCGGGCGGGCAGCGGCGTATCCTGCAGCGGCTTTTACCCGATGAGGCCCGCCAGGACAATCTGTAACAGCCGCCTAATGCCCGGGATTCCCTGTCATTTGTGACTAGCGGGAAACACCCGGTTGGGCCAAATTCCCTGGCAGGGGAGGATATTACGATGACTGCCCGGAACCACCGCGAACCGGCTCTGATCTCGATTGTCATTCCCCTCTTCAACGAGGAAGCGTCGATTGACGCCCTGATGCCGCGCCTGTTCGGGCTGCTGGAACGGGAGGGCATCGCGGCCGAGGTGATTTGCGTCGATGACGGCAGCCGGGATGCCACCTGGGACCGGGCGATGCTGTGGCGCGCCACTTATCCCGCCCTCACCCTGGTCAGCCTGTCGCGCAACTTCGGCAAGGAAATCGCCATCACCGCCGGCCTGGACGTGGCCGATGGCGATGCCGTGGTGCTGATGGACGGCGATTTGCAGCACCCGCCGGAAGTCATCCCTGAATTCCTGCGCCAATGGCGGGCGGGCTACGACATCGCCTACGGCGTGCGCCGTGACCGCAGCAGCGACGGCGCCCTGCGCCGCGCCTCCTCGCGGTATTTCTACCGGCTGTTCAACGCCGTCTCCAATACGCCCATCACGCCCGACGCCGGCGACTTCCGCCTCATGGACCGCAAGGTGGCGGACGCCATTCGACGGATGCGTGAGCGCGCCCGCTTCATGAAGGGTATTTATTCCTGGGTGGGCTTCAAAAGCATCGCCGTGGACTTCGACGTCGAAGAACGCGCCCACGGCAAAAGCACGTTCTCTCCGGGGCGGCTGTTCAACCTGGCCTTCGACGGCATCCTGTCGTTCTCGACCGTGCCCTTGCGCATCGCCATGTACGTGGGCGCGGCGGTCGCGCTTCTGTCCCTGGGGCTCGGCGCATATTATCTGCTGCGCACACTCATCTTTGGGATCGACGTGCCGGGTTTCGCGTCGATCATCGTTTCAACGCTGGCGCTGAGCGGCTTCACCATGCTGCAGATCGGGCTCATGGGTCTGTACCTGGGGCGAATTTACGACGAGGTCAAAGCCCGCCCGCTGTACCTGGTACGCGAGATCGTCGGCAAAACGACCGCTGACTCCGCGCCGGCCAAACCCGCCTTGAGGCGCCTCAAGGACTTGGTATGAGCGTTGCGCCGCGGCCGATCATCCTGTGCGCCGACGATTACGCGCACACCCCCGCCATCAGCCGCGCGATCCTGGACCTGGCCGCGCATCGGCGCATCTCAGCCTTGAGCTGCATGACGGCCTCACCGCATTGGCCGGAACACGGCCCATGGCTGGCGGACGTGCGCGAAAAGGTCGATATCGGGTTGCACATTACGTTGGTCGACGAAGCGCCCCTGACCCGGATGCCGCATACCGCACCGGATGGACTTTTGCCGACCATCGGCACACTGATCCGCAAAAGCTATCTCGGCGGATTGGATCTGACGGAAATCGAAGGTGAGATCCGCGCCCAGGCGGACGCTTTCGAAAGCATCACGGGTTTCGCGCCGCGGCATCTCGATGGGCATCTGCATACGCATGTCCTGCCCGGCATCCGCGATATCGTTCTGCGTGTAGCACACGCCATGCCGCACAAACCGTGGCTGCGCAATATCAGCGACCGTCTGCCGGCCATACTTGCGCGTGGAACCGGCGTCACCAAGGCGGCTTTTCTGTCGGTGCTGGGCAAGCCCTTCGCACGCGATGCCGCCGGTCTGCCCTTGAACGACAGCTTCAGCGGCATCTACAATTTCGACACCGCGGATTACGCCGGGTTGTTCGAGCGCTTTCTCGCGCTGGGCGGACGGCGGCCGTTGATCATGTGCCACCCGGCTGAAGCCGGCGACACAGCAGCCCATGGCGCCATCCGCGCGGGTGAATACGCCTTCCTCAAAAGCGAAGCCTGCGCCGCAATCCTGGGCCGCCAGAATTACCGTCCCGCCCGGTTCGCCGAGACCTTGTCATGACGCCGGCGGAGGGCGTCCCGGCACATCCTTCCGCGGCGGAGGCCCGCGAGGTCGCGCTGAAATGGCCGTTGGCCGTGGCCGGGGGCATCTTCGCCGTGCTCGCGATCATCATCCTCACGACCTTCCAGGACTACGGCATCTCGTGGGACGAGCAGCTGCAGAACACCTACGGCAAGAAGCTGCTGTCCTATTACGTCAGCGGTTTTCAGGACCGCTCGGCCTTCTCCTATATCAACCTGTTCCTCTACGGCGGTTTCTTCGACCTGGTGGCGGCCGTCGCCAATCTGGTCTCGCCTTTCGAGGAGTATGAAACCCGCCACCTCATGGGCGGATTGGTTTTTCTGATGGGCCTCTGGGGCGGATGGCGCTTGGCGCGCCTGCTGGCGGGCGAACGCGCCGCCATCATCGCGCTGATCTGCCTGGCGACCACACCGCTGCTCTACGGGCACGCGTTCATAAACCCCAAGGACAGCCCGCTGGCGTGGCTGCTGATCTGGGTGACCTATTTCAGCTGCCGCGTTTTGGGCACACCGGGGCGGCCGTCGTGGGGTGTTGTCGCGGGCTTTGCGGTGAGCCTGGGCCTTGCGGTCGGCACGCGCGTGGTCGGCGTGGTCTATATCGACTATCTTATCGTGGTGCTGGGCGTGGCCGCCCTCGCGCGGTATCTGCAGGGCGAACCCATCGCAGCCACAGCGCGGCGCATGAAGTTCAACGCCGTCTTTTTAGGCGTCGGTTTGGTCCTGGCCTTCGTCACCATGGCCGTGGTTTGGCCCTGGTCGGTGCAGCAGCCCCTGAATATCATCGCCGCTTTGCGGGCGTTCTCGCACTTTGCCTTCTATCCGCAGGTGCTGTGGAACGGCGAGCTGATCCGCGCCGACGACATGCCGCGGACCTACCTGCCGGGCCTGCTGGTGCTGCAACTGCCGGAATATGTGCTGCTCGGCGTTATCGCCGCGGCCGTGGCGGCGCTGGCATACTGGCGGCGCGGTCTCATTGCGGTTTTCGCAGAACCCCGCGCGCAGCAATACCTGTTCGTCACGTTGACGGTTGTGGCGCCGGTCGCCGGCTACATGGTCATGCATCCCACAGTCTATAACGGGCTGCGGCACTTTTTGTTTGTCGTGCCGCCGCTGGTGATCCTGGGCGCCATCGGCCTCCATAAGATCATCGCTTTTGTGTTCCGCAAACAGCGGATCGCCGGGGTCGCCCTGAGCGTGGCGCTCACGCTCGCGCTCGCGCGGCAGGTCGCGCTTATGATCGGACTGCACCCGTATGAATACATCGCCTACAACGCGCTGATCGGCGGCGTGCGCGGCGCGGAAAATCGCTTCGAGCTGGATTACTGGGGCACCTCGCTGGCGGAGTCGGCGCGCGGACTTGCCGCCTATATCGCGAAAAACCCGCGGCCCGATTTGGCGTCGCATACGCCCCTGAAAGTCTTTGCCTGCGGCGACCGCACCTCGGCCGGCCATTTCCTGCCGCCCGGTACGGAACTTACGGAAACCTTAGACGAAGCCGACTTCTACATGGGCATGACCGGCGTGCCCTGTCAGGACGATTTCAGACAGCGCCCCGAACGCACGGTGTTCGAGGTCGTGCGTCTTGGCGTCACGGTGGGCTTTGTGCTGGACCTGCGCGTTCCTCAGCAACCCGCGCCATAGATTCACCGCCCTCGGCGGGAACTATAGTTTCATGCCGGTTCCGCAAGACCGTCTGCAACATCTCAGGCTGCCGGAACCGGCTCCAACGCATCGCGGAACGCTGCCGACAAATCGGCGTTTGAATAGGGCTTGGACAACAATCGCACGCCTTCGGGTAACTTGACCTTGCCCAGCGCCGACGCCTCGGTATAGCCCGAGGTCATCAGAACCTTTATCCCCGGCCAGCGCCGCATCACATCACGCGCCAAATCGGCGCCGGTCATCGCACCAGGCATAATCACGTCAGTGAAGACCAGGTCGAAATAGGGGTTCTGTTCAAGCATCCGAATGGCTTCCGCCGCCGAGCAGACAGGCGTCACGGCATAGCCCATGCGCAAGAGCTTACTTTCAACACTCTGACGAACAAGGTCATCGTCTTCCACCAGCAGAACCTTCTCCGAACCCGCCGTCTGCACGGCGCGTTCTTCGGCGGCGGCACCGTCCAACAATGATTCCTGTGTCGGCGGCAGGAAGATCTTCACTGTCGTGCCATGTCCAATCTCGCTGTAAATCTTGGCATGGCCGCCGCTCTGCTTGACGAAGCCGTAGACCATGCTGAGACCCAGCCCGGTGCCCTGCCCGACTTCCTTCGTGGTAAAGAAAGGCTGAAAGGCTTTTTCCACCACGTCCTTTGTCATACCCGTGCCGGTGTCGGAGACCGCAATCAACACATACGTTCCGGCACGAACACCGGGATTTTCCAGCACGTAGGCCGCATCCAACGTCACCGTCCCGGTTTCAATGGTAATCATGCCGCCTTCCGGCATGGCGTCGCGGGCGTTGATAGACAGGTTGAGGATGGAATTTTCCAGACGCCCCGGATCAACTTTGACGGCCGGAACATTTTTACCCTTAATCACTTCCATATCTACGTTTTCTCGCAACGTGCGGCGTACCAGTTTGGTGAATGCATCAAGCATGGCGTTGGGATCGACAACTTTCGGTTCCAACTCCTGCTTGCGGGCGAAGGCCATCAACTGCTGCACCAGATCGGCGCCACGGGTCGCCGCCTGAAGCACCATGTCGGCCTGGCGGTGCAACAGCGGTGAGTCTTTCAACTCATCGCGCATGTCCTCCGCATTCGCGCGAACGACGGTCAGCAGATTGTTGAAGTCATGCGCGATCCCGCCCGTAAGTTGCCCGACCGCCTCCATCTTCTGCGATTCATGCAGCCGCTCATCGCGTTGGCGCGCTTCGGTGATGTCCTCGTGCACCGACACGAAATGGGTGACGTTCCCGCGCGCGTCCGTGATGGGCGCGCTTATCATCCGATCGATAAACGTCGATCGGTCTTTGCGCGTGAGGTTCGTTTCCATAAGGAGCGGCCGACGCTCACGATAAGCTGCCATGGATTCGGCTTCCAGTTCGGGCGAAAGACCTCTTGGAAAAACCAACTCCAACCCTTTCCCGAGAAGTTCGTGAGCAGCAAAGCCTGTCATCTTTAAAAACGCGGAATTTGTATAGATCGTCGACGTCACTTCGCCTTTGACTTCCGCTATCGAAATGCCTTGCGTGATGGCTTCCAGCGCCCGGTCACGAAGATGGAGTGTTTCGTGCGCGTGACGGCGATCCCGCAAAGCGGCGATCATATTCACCATCGTCTGGATAAATTCGTCATCGGCCTCAGTGAATTCGCGCGCCTCATTAGAGAACGTCATCAGCATCATGATCGAACCGTCGGCGCATTGTGCGGCGGCGCCTCCCCCGCTCCTGAACCCAAGGCTCTCCGGCAGAAACCCCGCCGTCGTCGGCGACATGGCATTTGCATGAGACAAGCGCACCGGCTTTATTTCGCGCAGAAGCGCGCGAACCATCGTGGACTCCGGAAGATTCCTGATTTTGAACGTGGTGGGCAGGTCGGCTGGCAATCCAGCCGCACCCACGAGCGTAGCTGCGCCATGGTCCGGCGAGACATGAACAACCAGAGCGGAATCCGCGGCGAGAGTCGCCCGCGCCAGATCGGCGGCTTCCTGCTTAACTTGCGCGGTATCCACCGCCTGGAAGGCGGCCACACTGAATTTCGCGAGCGCGCTTTGCTCTCTTACTTTCTGCGCCAACTGAAGATCGGCTTGGTGCGCCTGCGTGATGTCCTGAAAGGAGATCAGAAGTTCTTCGCCGCTGGGATAGATCGCGACCTGAAACCACTGATTGCTGCGCCCCATCTGGTCGCGCTGCACGCGGCCGGTTTTTCGGGCGGCTTCAACCATACGCCGCAGGCTGGGTACGTTGTGAGGCGCGACATACGGCCAAATTGACTCGCCGACCAGATCTTCCGAGGCTTTACCGTAATAATCAGCGACACTGCGGTTGACGATCAGAAAGCGTTCGCTCTTGTCGATAACGTAGAACGCATCCGTCATGTTATCGATGGCTAGGGAGAGGTGCCGCATGCGGTCTTCCGCCGCGCGGCGTTCGGTGACGTTATGCAGAAAAACCGAGGATTCGGGACCGCGCGGGTATGCCGTCAACTCGTACCATCCGCCCGTGACGGGCGCGCGCATCCGTTCGCGCGAGACTTTCTGTGCCGCAATCGCGTTATCCAGAAATTCACCCATAACCCGGCTGTTCTCGACCGATGTAAAATCGGACAGCGGTCTACCGATCATATCTTCCGGAGGCCGGTCATAAATCTCGGCGGCTTTCTTGTTGAGAAACGTGAAGTGCCGATCGCCATCCAGGGAGAAGAATGCACCGGGCATATTATTAATGACGTGGTGCAATTGTTCGCGGGCTTCGGCAATGCCCGCAAGGCCGCGTTTAACGCTGTAGTATAAAGCCGCAGCGGCCAGCGCGACGTAAATGGCCTCCTTGGTGATTTCCCAACTCGCGATCTGCGAGGGATCAGCAAAAATTCTCCCGAGGAGCAGCGATGAAACCCCGAGATACAGAATCGAGCCAGCCAGAAAGCCTAGCGTGATCTTCGACGCATGGCGTCCGGCTTCGCGAAGCGTGTCATCCGATACACGGCTGTTACGGCTGTTTAAGCGTTTCATGTTCCCTCCGCAGCGCCTTGCAATGACATAACGGCCTAAACCAAACAGTCTTCACTCGTGAACCCGCGCCATAACCTCGCTAAGTGTCTGGGACAGATCCTTATTGGAGTAGGGTTTGGACAGCAGGCGCACCCCGCTTGGAAGATTGATTTTTCCAAGCATGGTGGTTTCCGTGTAGCCCGAGGTGGCCAGTATTCTCACGCCGGGCCACCGGCTTTGAACGACACGCGCAAGGCCGGCGCCCGTCATCTCGCCCGGCAAAATCACGTCCGTAAACACCAGATCGAAGGTCGCGTCTTTTTCCAACACCGCGATGGCCTCGGATGCGCTGGCGGTAGCGGTGACCGCAAACCCCAGGCGCCCGAGCTTATTCATGACGCTCTGGCGCACCAGGTCATCATCCTCGACGAGGAGAATCGAGCCATTTGTTTTCTGCGCAGCGGCGGCTGATTTCGCCGGCCGTTGGACCGGCGCCTGTGACGCGGCGTCGTACACCGCCGGCAGGAAAATTTTGACCGTCGTACCGGCGCCAAGTTTGCTGACGATCCTGGCGTGACCGCCGCTTTGCGTGGCAAAGCCGAAGACCATGCTCAAACCAAGGCCCGTGCCCTTCCCAACTTCCTTGGTGGTGAAAAAGGGCTCGAAAGCGCGCTCCATCACGTCGCTAGACATGCCCGTTCCCGTATCCGTAACCGATACAAGCACATAGTCACCGGGCCGGGCCGCGCTCTGGTCGCCCACCAGATCGGCCGCGCTGAGCGTCACCCTGTCCGTCTCAAAAACGATTGTGCCGCCATGAGGCATGGCATCGCGGGCGTTAATGGAAAGGTTCAGCAGCACGTTTTCCAGGCTGCCTTTGTCCACGTTGACCGACGGAAGGCCCTCGGCGGTCTTAACCTTAATGACGATATTTTCCTGCAGCGTGCGGCGCAAAAGCTGTACGAAGGGCTCAAACAGCGTATTGACGTTGAACACCTGAGGATGAAGTTCCTGCTTGCGGGCATAGGCCAAAAGCTGCCGTACGAGACCCGCGCCCCGGTCGGCCGCCTGCAGAATCAGCTCTGCTTGCCGTTGCTGTGACGGCACTTTGACAAGATCGTCGCAGAGATCCTCGGCATTGGCCCGGATCACGGTCAGCAGATTGTTGAAATCGTGCGCGATACCCCCCGTGAGTTGCCCTATGGCCTCGACCTTCTGCGCCTGCGCGAGTTGCCGTTCACGCGCGCGTGTTTCGTTTTCGGCTTTCTCGCGCCGCGCGATTTCGACCTGAAGCTGCGCCGCATGCCGCTGCAGCAGGTCATAAAGGGCCGCGTTTTCGTAGAAGATCGCCACCTCCGCGCCGATGGTCGCGGCGATGCGCTCATCTTCGTCGGTGAAATCGCCGTCCGCGGGATCATTGGCGAAATAAAGCCATCCATGAACCCAGTCGCGCGACGCGACCGAGCATGCGAGGAACGCACCCACAGGCGGGTGCTTTGCAGGCAGTCCCTGGAGACGTTCCCCGGCGTTATCGAGCCGACTGGTGGTGTGCTGCATCATGAGCGACCGCAACAGGCTGCTGTCGCCGTCCAGAAAAATGCGCGCATCCACGCCTTTGGCAAAAACATGTTCCAGCTTGCGGCTGGTCTTATCGACGATGCCGACGGCGGCGTAACGCGCGCCGATGATCTTGATAGCGGCGTCGAAAAAGGCTTCGACAATGTACGCCGGCCCGCGTTCCGGGCTCGCATCGAGCGTAATTTCGATGATCGAGGTCAGGCGCGAACTCAGGCGCTGCATACCTTTCAGGCTTTCCGAGAATTTCGCCGACAGATCCATCATCTGGCGGCGTTCGTAGCTGATGCCCGAAAGCCGGCCGAGCACACCATCGAGAGACGACTTGATGGCGTGCAGTTCATCGGCATAGGAGGCGAGCCTGCCGTCAAGACGCTTCAGCTCGTGCATATGCGTATTGGGCGGCACGACAGAGATAAGATCCTCCGGTATCGGCGACGTCAGCCCCAACTCGCGGTCTACGGCCGCCAGAATGATCTGCGGCTCGCACGGCTTGGGAAGCACGGTGCGCACGCCACATGATTCGGCCAGCGCCTTGGCCTGCGGTTCCCGGTACGTGGCGGTGTAGAAAATCACCGGCGTGGCGGCGATGTTGGGATCCAAGCGGAGCCGGCGGACAAATTCAAAACCATCCATGACCGGCATCAGGATGTCGGTAATGACGAGATCGGGGCGTTCCGCTTTGGCGGTGGCAAGCGCCACCTCGCCGTTGACGGCTTCAATGAGATCGTGCCCGCCATAGCTCAGCAACGTCAGCAAGAACTGACGAATGAACGAGCGGTCATCGACAATGAGTATTTTCGCCATACCAAAACGCCTTCGGTCACGAGGATAACGGTTGCGGGCGACGCAACCGGGCGGGCAACAACCGCTCGACTTGAGATACGAATATTTCGGGCTCTCTGGGTTTATGAAGATAGTTTGCGAATCCGGCCGTTTTTATCTGTGCGTGGTCGCCGGGCTTGTCGCGGCGCGTCAAGCCGACGACCGGCACATCCCGCCACCGCCGATCGCTCCGCAGATTCTCGATCACGCCAAAACCGTCGCTCTCCGGCATATCCAGGTCGCAAAGAAGGAGGCCGGCGTCACAGTCAGGCGTAACGTCGGGATCGGTGAGGTGGAGCGTGGCACGCCCCGAGCTGCGCGGCAGGTAGTCGGCCAAGCGGCCGGTGTCACGGTCGGCACGCATGCGCTGCTCCTCTGCGGCGATCCCACTTCGTTGGCTACTCCGGTTTTTTCAGGCAGTTGGTGACCAACGCCACCAGTTCGGCGTTGGCAAACGGTTTACGCAAAACGTCGTTGGCGCCCAATTTGTGCGCCATGCGCAAGAAATCGTAATTCTTGGTACGGCCGCCGCCGGATATCGCGATGATCGGGACCGTTGCGCTCTGCGCGCGCAGTTCGCGGATCGTCTCGATGCCCTCTTTCTGCGGCATGATGATATCGGTGATCACCAGATCAAACGGCGCGGCTTTGAATTTCGCCACGCCGATCTCGCCATTTCCCGCGAGGACCACGGTATGGCCCGCCTTCATCAGAACCACTTCTATCGTGGCAGCGACGAGTTGCTCGTCCTCGATCAACAAAATATTCGCCATCTCGCGCCTTTCCTCCCTCCTGGGGCTCCGATTCTGTGCCGGTTTACCCTCCATCCTCGGCGGGCGTATTCCGATGCCTTTCCGTGCCTTTGGTCGCTATTTTCCGCCTTTCCTATTTTATTTCGAGTCGATACATATATGCATATGAATGTGCAAAAAGATTCATGAGCGAAACATTCTACTGATGCACGCGTTATGGGTATAGACTATTTCATGTTGTGATTTGTTTTCTCTGCAACATAAACGGAGTAGTGGACCGGAACATCCATCGAGATTGGAGAGTTGTTTATGGTGTCGGACGACAGCAAAAAATCTGCCGGTGGCGATGTTAAGGAACCACGCGCACCCGTGTCGGCGGGACAAACCACGGTCCAGGCCGCCAAGCGCATTCACGCCATCGAGCTTGAATCCCTCATTCTTCATAAATATTCCGAACACGACGCGCTCTTCAAAAAGGCCGATAAGGTCGCGCGCGAGATTATCGAGAGCGAACTGCGCGAAGGCGAAGCCATACGCACGCTCCGGCCCGGGTCATATCGGCTGTTCCTCCCGAAGATGAAGCCCGAAGCCGGCGCGCTCCGCTGTTCGGTCATCGCCGAACAGGTCGCCCGCGCCGTCAAGGAACTCAATCCGACGTCCCAAGCCATCGAGCGCGACCGGCGCGTCAACGAGAACACGCCGCCGCCCGCCGCGGAAAGACGTATCGCCAAGATTCCCACGCGCTCCAACGCGGTGCCGACCGATGCGGAACAACGCAATGAACTCGCCGTGCGTGAGGCCGCCAACCGCGCCCTTGCCGCCATGGCCAAATCGGGCGCGTCCCAGGGCGAAGAATTCGCCATCACCGAGGCGGATAAATCGGCGCTGGAATCACTGGGCGTTGCGTTTCATCCGGTCTGGCATGCCAAGAACAACCTGATCACCGCCTATCACTGCGCGCTGACCCGTCAAGACCGGCGGCTGCAGGCTCAAGATGCCTTTGAGATTCTGCCGTCCGATTCCCCCGTCCTGGCCACGGCCAAGCTGGATGCGACGCTTTACGGCCGCGCCGTCAAAGCCATGCAATACCTGCTGTCGGAGGGCATGAAAGCGGTTCTGATCGTACCGGTCCATTTTTCGACCGTTGACCGCCTGCGTTACATGGGCGCGCTGCTTGAAGCGGGCAGCAACATTCCCGATGACGCCAAAAACCTGATGGTTTTTGAACTGATGGATCTCCCGCCGGACATGTCGCGCTTTCGCCTCCGCGAGCCGGTTAACTACCTGCGCACCCGCGTACGCGCGCTCATCGCGCGGGCCGGCTTTGGACAAACGGAGTTCGACCTGTACAAGGAGTTCAATTTCCACGGCGTCAGCGTGAACTTGAACGACTATAGTTTTCCTGAAGCGCGCATCCTCAAGAATTTCGACACTTTTGCCGCGCTCGCCGAAAAGCATAAGCTCCAGTCATTCGTCAACGGGATTTCGCGGACGAGCATGGCCGTCGGCGCCATGGCTTCTGGATTTACCTACATCGAAGGTGCGGCGATCTCCGAACCCGTCGACAACCCGAAGCAGATCCGCCCGTATGAAATCGACATGCTTTACCAAAGCTGATTGTCACCCGCCGTGGGGCAAAAAAACAAACCGGGCGGACCTTTCGGTCCGCCCGGTTCTTTTTTTGGTGTGGGCGTTTCGGTTAGAAGCTGTAGCCCACCTTCACGCCGAACATACGCGGCACCTGCGGGATAGGTGCGGTGACGCCGAGAGCGGTATCGCAATAGCAACCGCCGTCGTTCTGCTCGTTCTTCGTGACGTTGGTGACAAAGACCCCAGCCGTCAGGCCCTCATGGCCCAAGACATCGCGCCAATCGAAGTTCAGATCGAGGTTATGATAAGCCGCGTTCTGGTCGATGTTGACGCACTTGCCGTCAGCCGACAGCGGGCCATAACCGTTCGCGGCGGTACGGCAGCGAATGTTGGTGATGCCGGTGTTGGGGTTGCCGGGCACCGACGGGCTCGTGGGCTTCGCGACGTTGTACATCACCCCGGTGTGGGTGTAGTTCGCCGTGATGCTCATCGCACCCAGCGACGCTTCGTCCACGGGCAGGTGCACGGTGCCGCGCAGCGTGTACTTCCACTTCGGCACGAAGCTGAAGGGCGTCGATGCATAGCTGACCGGCGCGCCCAGGGCATTTAAGTTGTCCCACTTCGTGTACTTGGTCTTGGTGTAAGCGAGGTTACCGCCGATTTCCAACCAATCGGTCGGAACGACCGTCAAGTCGGAGTCGAGACCGGTGATGTAACCCTGCGCCGCGTTCTCCGTCACCACGATCAGCGAGGCCGGAGCGGCCGGCGCGCTGGCCTTTTGCGCCAGCTTGGTCACGCTGACTTTGATGTTGCTGTAGTCGCCGTAGAAGTAGCTGGTGGCGGTACGGATCTTCATGCCACCGACATCAAAGGTGCCTTTGATGCCGCCTTCGTAATTAAGCAACACGTCGGGGCTAAAGCTCTCGTCGCCCAGCACGTCCTGGAGACCACCGGCCGAGTAACCCTTCGACACGTTCATGAAGAACATGACATCGGGCGTCCACTGGTATTGGAGCTGGAAGGTGTAGGCGCCGGCGTTGAACTTGGCGTTGCCGGCGGAGGCAGAGGGCGAACCGGGCAGCCCCAACACGCCAGTCTGCGCACCGCTATACGGATCGACGCTGTAGACGATCTGCTTGATGGTGTCCCAGGTATGGCGGTAGCCGGCGGTCAAGCTCAGGCCAGCCAAAGCCTCGGAGAAGTGGCCGATGTCGATGTTGGCCTGGCCGTAGATGCCGCGGGACTTCGACGAGTTCTTGGTGGCGGCGGCGGTTTCCGACAGACCCAGCTGGTAGGCGTAGGTCAGAACCGGGTGATTTTGCTGTCCGGTGTGGAACGTGCCGACGGTGAAGTCGAGGAAGTCGAACACCTTGGTGCCCTGCAGCTGGAGTTCGTCGCTCCACACGGGGGTGCCGTGATTGACGGTGCTGTTCTTCGGGCTGCCGCTGTCGAACAGGATCAAAGCCGAGCCATCGACGTCGATCATCTGATTGAAGCTGTGCTGCGTGCGGTAACCGAAGATGTTCTTCAGCGACAGATTGTCGGCGAAGTTCCAGCTTGTCGTATTGGAGAAGAAGATGTCGCGGCTCCAGCGGTGAGGACAGGCCGAACGCGCATATTCCAGATTCGTGATCGGGCCGCGGCCGTCGCCGCCCAGGAATTCGGCTCCGGGGAAGAGACCCGTGAGATCGCCACGACGCACGCCGGGACCGTTCGACGGCCCAAGCGGCGTGGCGCAGCCGGAAGAGTGACCATCGAACTTATAGCGGCCCAACCGGATTTGCTCGGAGAGCAACTCATCGCGCAGGTTGTTCCAGAGTCCGGGGCTGAGAAACGCGCCGAAACCGAGGTTCCCGAGCGCCTGGCTGCCGCGAATGTCGGTGGCCAGCGGGCCGCCGCTCAAGGACTGACCGATTTTGTCGGTCTGGTTGAGGTCGGTGACAACATACGGGACGTCGGTTCCTCTGAACTTCGTCAGCTGGAAGATCGTGTGGTTTTCGATGTCTTCGGTCGGACGGATGACCAACGAGGGACGCAGGATGTAGTAGTTCTGATCGCCGAGGAATTTTTCGGTGCGAATGTCCTCGACGAAACCTTCACGATAGAAGGTCTGCGCCGCCATGCGGAACAGGACTTTGTCTTCCACGATCGGAACATCCAACGCGCCGTCGATCGAACGGCGGCCGTAGTTGCCGGCCGTGACATTGACGTAGCCGCCGAACACGTCGCCCGGCTTGCGCGGCTGATAGACCAGCGCGCCGGCGTTGGACGCCTGGCCGAACAGCGTACCCTGCGGGCCCTTCAGCACCTGCACGCTGCTGACGTCGAAGAAGTTCGCGAAACCACCGGAGTCCGTCGGAACGTCGTTGAAGTACGTCGGCGCGCCGTTGCCGATGCCGCGCACGAAGATGAAGGAGGTGTTGCCCGGCGAGCAGCAGATGTTCACGCCGCCGATGTTCTTGGTCAGGGTCCAGATGTCCTTGACGTCCTGGGCCGCCAGCTTTTCCGGCGTGAATGCGGTGATCGCGATCGGAACGCGCTGGATGTTTTCGTCGACACGGCGGGCATTGACGATGATTTCTTCCAGCTGCAGACCGCCCTGCGCCTGCTGATCCTGCGCGAGCGCGGGAACGACGGCGGTGACGGCAAGCGCGAGCGCACTGGTCGTCGTGACCAGCGCCGATCTGTAGTTTCCGAACATCATGAAGCTCTCCCTATCTGTGCTAAAACAACAAACGCAACGACGCGAACGATGAAGCCAGCCCCCTACCCGGGACGCCATGCCTGCGGCATCTCACAATCTGGTTCTGAACTCGCGCACTCCCCGTCGCGGGACAAAGTGTCCCTGTCTCTCCCAAGACAGCTCCCGTGCATGGCAAGGGAGCCGCCAACATCTTGCGCGTTGCGAGGATATAAAAAAGAGCGGAATTCGCCGTTACATATTGCTTAAGGAAATCGGCCACATTTAAGGGCGTGAGCCAGAAGCCTCATATAACAAGCGAGTGTGATATTAAAGCCGCGCGGGCCCGTAACTCGCGTAACACGTATCCCGATGCTTACGCCAGGATGGATCGCGTCTTACGCCGCCGCTTTAGGCGCGCCCAAACCGCGGAACTGACGGCGGAAGCCCGTGGGACACTGACCCGTGGCGGCGCGGAACGCCGCCGAAAAGCTCGCCAATCCGGCAAAACCAAGTCGGTGCGAAATTTCCTTCAACGGCAGATCCGTACCGCACAGCAGCGTGCTGGCCTTCCGGATGCGCACGTTGGCGACGTATTCATGAATGGTTTGACCCGTTGTCTGTTTGAAGACACGTGTCATGTGGCGACGGCTGACGCCGATAAGGTCGGCGAGGTCCGATACCGTCAGTGACGAGCCTTCATGAGCTTCCACATATTGTTCGATGCGCTGCAGTTGCGCGGCCGACAGCTTGCCGTTTTCCGGCTTGGTCCCGGCGCGTGTGGCGCGGAGATAGCGCGCAAGGTCGGCGACGACCGCCATGGCCAATCCTTCCACCAGCACTTTCGACGCAAAGCCCGGTTCCGCCACTTCGCGCGCGATGCGCAGCAAGACGCCATCGATCGCGGTGCCGGAGATATTCATGCCGGACTCGGGATCCCAGTCGTTATTGCTGAGACCGGTGAGTTTTTCGAACCACCGGGCGTCGATGCGAACCTGAAGGAAACGGTGGCGCCCCGGGCCCGAACGGCTGCGGAAGGGCATGTTGGCGGGCCACAGGCACAGATAACCGATAGCCGAGTAGTTATCGGCGCGCGGTTTCAGGAAACTGTATTCGCTGAGATCGGGCATGGGCGACAGCGTGAGCGCGAGCCGATGCTCGGCGGTGCTCTCACCAACATTGGCGTCGACAATCTCGACTTCCGAAGGCCAGTCGGCCCGGCACAATTCTATCACCACACCCGGCACTTCAAACCGGGCATCCACTGTCCAAAGCTTTTCCATCCGCGTGCGCCCTCCCCTGCCTCGCGGCAGGCACCTACGTTCATGACCAAAACCAGAAGGGCAGATTAGCGGATTCGGAATAAATGATGGAATTAAAAACGCAGACAGGTGTCTACCCAGTAGTAATACTTTCAATCTAGTAGAGGATACTACCGTCTTTCGACAGGATGACGCTTGCGGTGCCACGGCCACGGGTACGGGCCGTGATCCCGCTGATGTGGCAAGGACTTGGACAGCCAGTGGATCAGGAAAACGGCCAGGGCGGCCAAGCCGATGGCCCAGTGGGCGATGGCGGTCCATTCCCGCCACTGCCGGCTGCCGATGTAATAAAGGGCGTAGCCCGTCACCGTCAGGACGATGCTGGCCCCCACCAGGGTACCGCCGGACCACCGGCGCCAGCGCATATTCCACCCCCGCATGACATGGGTGGTCCACAGCCATCCCAGCGCCCACACCGCGGCAAAGGAAAAACCGGCGTGCAGAATCTGCCATAGGGACTCCAGCGGATTGTTTTGAAATCCGAACTGCCCCTGTTTACGCATGAAGTAATGGTAGTACAGCCACAACGCGCCGGTGACGAACGTGCCGATGGAAATGAAATAGACCGTGTAACGGCGGATACGCGGCAGGCGCAGCGGGCCGCGCTCTTCAGATGCGGACGTAGGCGTAGGCGTCATGCACTCTCTCTCCCGATCACCCGCCAGCCATGGCGGGCGTTATGCAAATAGCCGGTGGCGCCGAAGGTACGTAACAGCGGCGCAGCTTCCCGTCCCCGCGCCAAAGCGACTTTGGTCAGTGCGTCGGCTATAATGCAGTCCTCCGCCACCACCGAAACAAAACTGCGTGTACCGACAGGTGTGCGCCGCGCCCCGTGCAGATGCGGGCCTACCAGGCGTCCGTCATGGCGTTTCAGATGTTCGCGGCCGCCGCTGCTGGCCAGGCTGCCGTTCTCAATCTCAACCACCGGAACGCTATCGCCGGCCAGACCGGTGCGCAACAGCACCCGCTCCGCCTGCGGTCCCTTAACGCGCAGATCGCCGCCGGCGTTGATACAAACCTGCGGCGCGCCCAGCGCCGTTACTTTCGCGACGGCGCAATCGACGGCATACCCTTTGGCGATGCCGCCCAGGTCGATCCACAGGGGGCGATGAAAGCGGACATTCTGCCCATCCAAGAGTTCGATATCGCGCCACGACGCTCTGGGGTCGGGTTCCGGCGCGTTGCCGGGCCGCGGCAGGAAACCCCAGGCCGCGAGATCGGCGCCCACCGTGAAATCAAACACACCCTTTGAAACTTTGGCGATCTCAAGCCCGCGCCGGATGACGTCGTAGGTCTCCGGCGCGACAATGACGGCCTGCCGCGCGCCGTCACGGTTGAGGACGCTGATATCGCTGTCCGCCTCATGGAAACTCATGAGTGCGTGGATACGCGCGACCG
>JAIEMI010000062.1 GCA_019752235.1 Rhodospirillaceae bacterium | reverse complement strand
CCGGCATCGCCAGCCAGATGAGCGAGTCCGTCGCGGCCGCCGCCGGCATGAGCATCGACGATAGCGAGGAAGAAGAGGAAGAGCCGAAAGCCACCGCGGCCCATCCGAAGGTTTCCTACGAAGACGTCGACGACGCCGAACCGAAAGCTTAATCATCGAGGTTTGATGCAAAGAAGCGCGCTCGCACATCCTCGCCGTTTCACGTGCCGCGCTGACATCAACATTGCGTCGCGCCCTCCATGTCACATGAGCGCAGCCCTTTTGCGTGAGAGGGCCGCGTCATGATGCGTCAGTTCGAACTGGTCGAGCGGGTCAAATCCTACGACCCCACCGCCGACGAAGACGCGATCAACCGCGCCTACGTGTACGCCATGAAGATGCATGGCCTGCAGAAGCGCGCTTCGGGCGATCCCTACTTCTCGCACCCGATCGAGGTGGCGGGCATCCTCACCAACTATAAGCTCGACACATCGTCGATCGTGACCGCGCTGCTGCACGACATCGTCGAGGACACCACCGCCAGCCTGGAGGACGTCCGCGACCTGTTCGGCGACGAAGTGGCGCGCCTGGTGGACGGGGTCACCAAGCTCGCCAAGATCCAAATCCAGAACGTGGAGGCCAAGCAGGCGGAAAACTTCCGCAAGTTCGTGCTGGCCATGTCCGAGGACATTCGCGTCCTGTTGGTGAAACTGGCGGACCGGCTGCACAACATGCGGACCTTGAATTTCATCAAGGATCCCGCCAAGCGCCGCAACATCGCCATGGAGACCATGGAAATCTACGCGCCGCTGGCCGAGCGCATCGGTATGCAGGAGATCAAGACCGAGCTGGAAGATTTGGCGTTCGCCGAACTGCATCCGGAAGCGCGCACGTCGATCCTCGCGCGCCTGAAGTTTCTGGAACTGCACGGCGGTGATCTGGTCGTCAAGATCATGGACGAGTTGGATCAGGTGCTGCGCAAGTCCGGCATCGAAGGCTACATTTCGGGCCGCGAGAAAACCGCCTATTCGATCTGGCGCAAGATGCAGATCAAGGACGTCAGCTTCGAACAGCTATCGGACATCATGGCCTTCCGCGTGATGGTCGACAAGCCCGAGGACTGCTACCGCGTGCTGGGCGTCGTGCATACGACCTATCCGACGGTGCCGGGTCGGTTCAAGGATTACATCTCCACGCCAAAACGAAATGGATATCGCTCGATCCATACCTCCGTCATCGGTCCGCAGCGTCACCGCATCGAAATACAGATCCGGACGCACCAGATGCACGAAGTCGCCGAACTGGGCGTGGCCGCGCATTGGCATTACAAGGACACCGATCTCTTCGGTGAGGAGAACGGCGTTAAGTCGGTTGAGGGCCGTCAGTATTCATGGTTGCGCGAACTGCTAGATATTCTTGAGCATGCGCAGTCGCCGCAGGAATTTCTGGAGCACACCAAGCTCGAGATGTTCCACGATCAGGTGTTCTGCTTCACACCCAAGGGCGATCTCATCGCCTTGCCGCGCGGCGCGTCGCCGGTCGATTTTGCATACGCGGTTCACACGGAAGTCGGCAATCGCTGCGTCGGCGCCAAGGTCAACGGCCGCATCGTGCCGCTGCGCACGCGCCTGCAGAACGGCGATCAGGTGGAAGTGGTGACCTCCAGCGCGCAAAAGCCGTCGCCGGAATGGGAAGGCTTCGTCGTCACCGGCAAAGCCCGCGCCCACATCCGCCGCCGTGTGCGCACCGATGCGCGCACCGAATACATCAAGCTGGGCCGCGAGATTCTGGAAAAGACCTTCAGCAAGGAAGGCTACGAACTCACGGATAAAGGGCTCAACACCGCCGTGGAGAAATTCGCGCTGGAAACCCTGGATGATCTTTACGCCAAAGTCGGCGAGGGGCGTCTGGTGGGGCGCGAAGTGCTGGTGGCTGTTTACCCCGGCGCGCGCACCGACGGCGAAGACAACATCGTCAGCCTGTCTCAGGCGCGTTTGCGCCAGGCGAATGAAGGCAGCGGCGCCATCGCCATTCGCGGTTTGACCCCCGGGATGGCGGTGCACGTGGCCGACTGCTGCCACCCGCTGCCGGGCGACCGCATCATCGGCATCCTCACGGACGGACGCGGCATCGAAGTGCACACCATCGATTGCGAGCAGTTGCAGGATTACACCGACGCGCCGGACCGCTGGGTCGATCTGGCCTGGGACGCGGACAAGGACAACGACGTCCACATCGGGCGCGTCAATCTGGTGGTCGCCAACGAGCCCGGCAGCCTCGGCGCGCTATCGACAGTGATTGCGCGCAACTTCGGCAACATCTCCAATCTGAAGATCGCCAAACGATCCAAGGATTTTTTCGAGATGAGCATCGATATCGAGGTGAGGGGCGTGAAGCACCTGAGCAACATCATCGCCGCCCTGCGGGCGACCCCGGCGATCAACTCCGTCGAGCGCGCGCGCGGCTAGAATACATCCCCCCGGAAAAAAGGTCTTCCCTTAGAACGGTCTTGCGGCGCGATAGTTCCGTGGCCGCGGGATGAGGCTTTTCGCTTGCGCCGCAGAGGCGGCGGGGCGATATCTGAGACATGTTCAAACGCCGCGAAAAACTGCCTCTGAGAATCCAAGTCGGCCGATGGCTCTGGCCCCGCATGGGCTGGCGCCGGTTGGTGGTTTACTACTGGCATCGGCTGCAGCGTATTCCCGGTACGCCCGCCAGCATCGCGGCGGGGTTCGCGTGCGGCGTGGGAATCTCCATGACGCCGTTTTACGGCACGCATGTCGTCACCGCCGCGCTGATGGCCTGGGCGATTCGCGGCAGTATCGTCGCCGCCGTGATAGGCGCGCAGGCGGCGAATCCCTGGACGGCGGCGCCCCTGTGGTTCGCGGCCTATTACCTCGGCGCTTTTCTGCTGGGCATGAACTTGGCCGATAACCCGCCCAACTTCATTCAGATGTTCAAATGGCTGACGGAGGCCATGCTGCAGGTCGATATGGATATGTTCATGACCCATGTCTGGCCTATATTCTGGCCCATGATCGTGGGCAGCATACCGATGGCCGTTGTGGCGGGGCTCGTGTCGTACTTTGCCTTGACTCCCATTCTGACGGGCGTGCACGAGCGCCGCATCGCGCGGCGGCGCCACAACCGCGAGCTCGCGCATGCCGATATTCCGCCGGCGGGAGCCGACGTATGAAATTGCGGCTGGGGGTGAACGTCGATCACGTCGCCACCGTGCGCAACGCGCGCGGCGGCGTTCACCCTGATCCCGTGCGCGCGGCGCTGATGGCCGCGGACGCGGGAGCTGACGGGATCACCGCGCATTTGCGCGAAGACCGCCGGCATATCTCCGACGCCGACATCGACCGCCTGATCGCGGAATTGAAGGTGCCGCTGAACCTGGAAATGGCGGCGACCCAGGAGATGCTGCAAATCGCCTTGCGCCATAAGCCGCACGCGGTGTGCTTGGTGCCCGAGAAGCGCCAGGAGCGCACCACCGAAGGCGGGCTTGATGTGGCGGGCGGGCATGACGAACTGGCGCCTTACGTGCGCGCGCTGACGGACGCGGGCATCCGTGTCTCCATGTTCATCGAAGCCGATCCGCTGCAGCTCGACGCTTCCAAGAGTCTCGGTGCGCCGGTGGTTGAATTGCATACGGGCGCCTATTGCGAAGTGCCGCCGGGGCTGGAGCGCGAGCGGCAGCTTCAGCGCCTTAAACGCGCCGCCGCGCACGCGGCAAAAATCGGGCTGGAATGTCATGCCGGTCACGGCCTCGGCTACGACACCGTCGGTCCCGTCGCCGCGATCCCGACGCTGGCGGAATTGAACATCGGGCATTTCCTGGTGGGCGAGGCGATCTTCACGGGGTTCGACGTGGCCATCAAACGTATGCGCGCCGCCATGGATGAAGCGCGCGCGTCCGCGAAGGTCAACGCATGATCCTTGGCATCGGCAGCGATCTGATCGACATCCGCCGCATTGAAAAAACCCTCGCGCGTTTCGGCGACCGTTTTATCCAGCGCATCTTCACGGAAACCGAACAGCGCAAGGCCGATCGCCGCAAAGGCGCCGGCAACAGTTATGCCGCGACGCTGGCGAAGCGCTACGCGGCGAAAGAGGCCGCCTCGAAAGCCCTGGGCACGGGATTCCGCCGGGGCGTGTTCTGGCGCGACTTGGGCGTCGTCAATCTGCCGAGCGGAAAACCGACCGTGGTGATGACCGGCGGCGCCGCCCAACGGCTGTCGGCGCTGACGCCCGCGGGCATGCGGGTGCATGTGGACCTGACCATCACCGACGAGTATCCCATCGCTGAAGCCCTGGTGATCATCTCGGCGGTGCCGGATGCGCCCACCCCGATAACATGATTTTAACGCGCGGCGGGCGCTGACGGCGGGCCGATCGGGGCTGATTTCCTTGACTTTCCGGGCCTGCGCTGGCTTCATCCGGCCCGTAAGCCCGGTCGTCTTGGCCTTGGCGTCGATTCCTAGTTCCTTGGTCTATATGTCGAAATCGGGTTCAACAGTCATTTCCGGCACAGCGAAAAAACAAGAAGGCTTTGGCGAGACCGTGAGGACGGTGGTCTACACGCTTGTCGTCGCCCTGGTGATCCGCACGTTCATGTTCGAGCCCTTCAACATTCCCTCGGGTTCCATGATTCCAACGCTGCTGGTGGGCGATTACCTGTTCGTCTCCAAGTACTCCTACGGCTACAGCAAACATTCGGTGCCCTTCAGCCTGGTTCCGTTCTCAGGGCGCATCTTGATGTCCGAGCCTGAGCGCGGCGACGTCATCGTCTTCAAGCTGCCCTCGGACAATAAGACCGACTACATCAAGCGCCTCATCGGCCTGCCCGGCGACACCATCCGCATGCAGGACGGCCGCCTGTTCATCAACGGCCAATTGATCGAGCGCGATAAGGTTGATGAGTTTGTCTATCGCGACACCGAAAACAATGTGCGCCGTCCCGTGCGCTACAAGGAAACGCTGCCCGGCGGCAAAGAGCATTTCATCCTGGAAGAGGGTGACAACCGCCGCCTCGACAATACGCGCGAGTTCCTGGTGCCCGACGGGCATTACTTCATGATGGGCGACAACCGCGATAACTCCATCGACAGCCGCGCCGATGTCGGCTTCGTGCCGGCGGAGAACCTTGTCGGCCGCGCCGAGTTCCTGTTCTTCTCCACGGACGGCAGCGCGTCCATCTGGGAAGTGTGGGGCTGGCCCTTCGCCATTCGCTTCAATCGCCTCTTCAGCGGAATCAACTAGGGGTCCGATTCTAACATTCGCATCGCGATTTGGGAGGCGGCCCGGCGAATGTTTGAATTAAAAGGACCACTAGATAATTTAAAATCTCGTGGAGCTTTGGATTTGACATTCGCCTCACGGTCTTGCCGCACATGGGTAGCGAATGTCAAATCCGCTCCACGATGGGTGAGACGCACCGTTCTTGGGAACACCGTGCATGGTTGAGCGCCGGCATCCCTTGGAGAAAGTTTTGGGGCACCGGTTCGCGGACCCCAGTATCCTTGAGCAGGCCCTGACCCATCGCGGCGCGCTCGGCAGTCAGCGCAAGGACAGTCCGCCGGTGGCCGCGGCGGCCGGCAACGAGCGTTTCGAGTTCCTCGGCGACCGTGTTCTGGGTTTGGTGATCGCGGACGCCTTGCTGCGGGCGTTCCCCGACGAGAGTGAAGGCAGCTTGGCGCCGCGATTGGCCGCGCTCGTGAGCGCGCCGGCTTTGGCGCGTGTGGCGGCGGGTTTTGGTTTGACCGAACATATCAAGGTTGCGCGCGGGCAGAAGGCCGATACCGGCGAAACCGCCGTGTTGGCCGACGCCTGCGAAGCGGTGATCGGCGCGCTTTATCTCGACGGCGGCCTGGAAGCGGCGGAAAAGTTCATTTCCGCCCACTGGCGCGAACTGATGCACGCCGACATTGTGCCGCCCAAGGATTCCAAGACGGCGCTGCAGGAATGGGCGCAAGCGCGCGGACTTCCGCTGCCGGAATATCGCACGATTGAATCTTCAGGGCCTGCGCATGCGCCTTCCTTTAAGATGGCGGTCACGGTGCAGGGCTACTCCGAGGCCATCGGCGCGGGGCGTACAAAACGCCTCGCCACGCAGGCCGCCGCCGCGGCCTTGCTGAAAACACTTACGGAGCTTTCGTGAAATGAACGACGACGTCACGTCGCCGGAAACACCCCAAGTGGAAACGCGCTGCGGATTTGTCGCCGTCATCGGCGCGCCCAACGCCGGAAAATCGACGTTGGTGAACGCGCTTGTCGGCACCAAGGTCAGCATCGTCTCGCCGCGCGTGCAGACCACCCGCACGATTGTGCGCGGTATCGCCATGTTTGGTGAGGCGCAGGTTATTTTTGCCGATACCCCGGGCATTTTTCAGCCCAAAAAGCGGTTGGAGCGCGCCATGGTGGCGGCGGCCTGGGCCGGAGCGGCCGATGCCGAAGTCGTGCTACTCGTGGTGGACGCCGTCAAGGCCAGCAAGCACGCCGACGCGGACAACGACACCGACCGCATTGTCGCCGACATCAAGGCCTCGGGCCGCACGGCGCTTCTCGCGCTCAATAAGGTGGATATTGCCGATAAACAGAAGCTGCTCGAACTGACCTCGCGTCTGAACGCGAGCGGGGTTTTCGGCGAAATTTTCATGGTCTCCGCCTTGACCGGCGACGGGCTTGAGCACTTGCGCGATCATTTGGCGAAGATGATGCCGCCCGGACCATGGCTGTTCCCGGAGGACGAAGTCTCCGACATGCCGGCGCGTCTGCTGGCCGCCGAGATCACGCGCGAAAAACTATTCCTGAATCTGCGCCAGGAACTGCCGTACTCGTGTGCCGTCGAAACCGAGCGCTGGGAGGAAAAAGACGATGGCAGCGCGCGCATCGACCAGGTGATCTATGTGTCCCGCGAAAGCCACCGCCCGATCGTTCTTGGCAACGGCGGCGCGCGGATCAAGAGCATCGGCGCGTCGTCGCGCACCGAGCTCGAGTCCTTGCTGGGCCGGCGGGTGCACCTGTTTCTGCATGTGAAGGTTAACGAGCGCTGGAACGAGGACCGCAGCCTCTATGCGGCCTGGGGGCTCGACTTCAATGCGTGATCATTTATCCTAGGCCCAACAGCGCGGGGCGAGCGGGGCGGTTGTGAGACTCTTTGGTGTTGCGGCGTTTATCGTTGGCATTCTCAGCCTGGCAATCTTGGCTGTGCGCCGCGGGCGGAAGATTCCGACCACATGGCCCGACACCGTGATGATGTTTGTAGGGATCGCCGCGTCCATCACCGGGCTCGCGGTGATTTTCATGCGGTTCAACTGACCGCGCAGCGGACGGCGAGGCTAGGCCCATGGCCATAAGCTGGGAAGATCAGGGCATCGTTCTGGCGGTCAGGCGCTTCGGCGAACACGACGCTATTGTCTCCGTGCTGACCGAAACCCAGGGCCGCCATGCCGGTATCGTCAAAGGCGGCGGCGGCAAGCGCGGGCGCGGCCTGCTGCAGCAGGGTAATCTGGTCAAAGCCTGGTGGCGCGCGCGCCTGGATGAACATCTCGGCACGTTCACGGTTGAGGGCCTGCGGCCCTTCGCGGCGGAAGCCATGTCCTCGGCGGCGGTTCTGACCGGATTGTCGTCGCTGTGCGCCATGGCCGAAGCGACGCTGCCGGAACGCGAACCGCATGCCGCGATCTATCGCCAGACGTTGCACCTTCTTGAACATCTCGGCGCGCCGGGATGGGAAGCCGAATACGTACAGTGGGAGTTGGCGCTGCTGCGCGACATGGGCTATGGCCTGGACCTGACGGCGTGCGCCGCCACCGGCGCCAAAGACGATCTTGGCTATGTCTCGCCGCGCACGGGCCGCGCGGTGTCGCGGACGGCGGCGGAACCTTACGTGCCGCGCCTTCTGGTCTTGCCGGCTTTCCTCCGGATCGATCACGCCGGCCATGACGAGATCGAGCCCGGGCAGATTGCCCAGGGTTTGGCCCTGACCGGGCACTTCTTCGAGACCCACGTCTTCCGGCCCC
Organism: Rhodospirillaceae bacterium; assembly: GCA_019752235.1. GTDB lineage: Bacteria > Pseudomonadota > Alphaproteobacteria > Rhodospirillales > Rhodospirillaceae > SHVO01. The sequence goes on along the minus strand of JAIEMI010000062.1, from coordinate 14,736 downwards.
ATCGCCAACAAATCCCCGCGTCCAGAACGCGATTTGTTGATAGATTTAGGGCCTGACGCGCTATCGGTTGTGGTATTTCCGGCGCGGATGACTATGCTGCGCCCTCGACTGATTAGACCGATTTGAGACTGTTATGGCGAAGTCACCCGCGGCCCCGAAGACCCCGGAAACGATACGTGAAACGCTTTTGGACGAGGCCCTGGGCCAGCGCTACCTGGCCTATGCGTTGTCCACCATTGTTTCGCGGTCGCTGCCGGATGTTCGCGACGGCCTGAAGCCGGTCCACCGCCGCCTCCTGTACGCCATGCGTCAGTTGAAGCTCGACCCGGCGGGCGGCTTCAAAAAGTGCGCGCGCGTTGTCGGCGATGTCATCGGTAAATATCACCCGCACGGCGACACCTCGGTCTATGACGCCATGGTGCGTCTGGCCCAGGAATTCGCGGTGCGTTATCCGCTGGTCGAAGGCCAGGGCAACTTCGGGAACATCGACGGCGATAACGCCGCCGCCATGCGATACACCGAAGCCAAGCTGACGCCCTTTGCCCAGGCGCTCATGGACGGCCTGGACGACGACGCCGTCGACCTGCGGCCGACCTATGACGGCGAGGAGAGCGAGCCGGTCGTCATGCCCGCCGCCGTGCCGAACCTGCTGGCCAACGGCGCGTCGGGGATCGCCGTCGGCATGGCCACCAATATTCCGCCGCACAATGTCGGCGAACTGTGCGACGCGCTGCTGCATCTGATCAAAACACCCAAGGCGCAGATCGCGACGCTGGTGGAAATGATTCCCGGTCCCGATTTCCCCACCGGCGGCGTGCTGGTGGAAAACCGCGAGACGATTGTCGAGGCCTACAAAACGGGCCGCGGCTCCTTCCGTCTGCGCGCGCGCTGGAAAGAGGAAAAGCTCGATCGCGGCCAATACCAGATCATCCTCACCGAAATTCCGTACCAGGTGCAGAAGGCGAAGCTGATCGAGCGCATCGCCGCGCTGATGGACGAAAAGAAACTGCCGTTCCTGGCCGACATCCGCGACGAATCCACCGAAGAGGTGCGCGTCGTTCTGGAGCCCAAGTCGCGCACGGTCGACGCGACGCAACTGATGGAACAGTTGTTCCGCCAGACCGATCTGGAAATCCGCTTCGGCCTCAATATGAACGTGCTGGATGCCGACGGCATTCCCAAGGTCATGGACCTGCGCGGCGTATTGCAAGCCTATCTTGATCATCGCCAGGTCGTGCTGGTGCGCCGCTCCAAGCATCGTCTCGCCGAGATCGTGCACCGCCTGGAGATCCTCGAAGGCTACCTGATCGCCTACCTCAATCTGGATGAGGTCATTCACATCATCCGCACCGAGGACGAGCCCAAGCCGAAGCTGATGAAGAAGTTCAGCCTGACGGATACGCAGGCCGAAGCCATCCTCAATATGCGCCTGCGGTCCTTGCGCAAGCTTGAGGAAATGGAGATCAAGGGCGAACACAAGAAGCTCTCCGATGAAAAGAAGGAACTGACCGGACTGCTGAAAGACGACGACAAGCAGTGGAAGGCCATTGCCGATCAGGTGAAGCTGGCCAGAGAGAAGTTCGGCCAGAAGACGCCGCTGGGCAAACGCCGCACCGAACTGGCCGACGCGCCCAAGGTCGAACTGGCGCCCATCGAATCTCTGGTGGAGAAAGAGCCTGTCACCGTCATCCTGTCCGCCAAAGGCTGGATCAGGGCCGTTAAAGGCCACAAGGATGATGTGGTGGCGGGCGGCGCCGACCTGAAATTCAAGGAAGGCGACGCGTTCTTGGCGGCCGTAAAGGCGCAAACCACCGATAAGGTGCTGATGTTCGGTTCCGACGGGCGCTTTTACACCATCGCCGCCGACCGCCTGCCGGCGGGCCGCGGCTTCGGCGAACCGATCCGCCTGCATTTTGAATTGCCTAACGACGCCGACATTCTCGGCATGTGGGTCTATGCCGGCGCGCAGAAATTCCTCGTGGTCTCCAGCGCGGGGCGCGGCTTCGTCGTGCCCGCCGAACAGGTTTTCGCGCAGACTAAAAACGGTAAGCAGTGTCTCAATTTGGCCGAAGGCGAAAAGGCCGTGGTGTGTACGCCCATTCCGGGCACGGCGGGAACCGGCGACGATCTCTTGGCCGGTAAGCCCGCGGACTCCGTCGCCATCATCGGCGAGAACCGTAAGCTGCTGATCTTCCCGCTGTCGGACGTGCCCGAGATGGGACGCGGACGCGGGGTGATTCTGCAGAAGTACAAAGACGGCGGTACCGCCGACGCCAAGGTCTTCAATTACAAGGAAGGCCTGACCTGGAAGTCCGGTGGCCGCGAGCGCACGGAAACCGATCTGAAGGATTGGAAAGGCGAACGCGCGCAAGCCGGACGTCTGCCGCCCAAAGGCTTCAGCCGCGAAGACAAACCCTTTAACTAAAACGCAGCGTGCCGGTTATTTCGGGGGCGTGTTCGGCATGTTGCCGGGCGCGGGGCGCGTGCAGGGATCGCCGCCGCCGTGCTTGCAGTAGCCTTTGGCGCCGCCGGCCAGCAAGGACGAAGCATCCGTGCAGGCGGCCAGCATCCAGCCGCACGCGGCGATCAATATGAAGCGAGAGAATGAAACCGACATGTGTCCCTCAACACGCTTTAGGCCTTTTCAATTTCCACGCCCGTCGCCACCAGAATACGCGAGACCATGTTGTAGGCGGCGATGGTTGTGATCAGCTCAAGCATCTGCTGATCGTTGGCCACGGCTGCGCGCGCGGCGGCCATGGTCTCGGGACTCACTTTGACTTGGCGCGTCATCTCAATGGCTAGGCGCAGTACGGCGCGCTCGGCGGCATCGAAGCGCGCCGTGTCGACCACCGAGGGATCGAAATGATGGATCGCCTCTATTTGCGCGGCGGTGGCACCGGCTTGTTCCCACACCGGGCGATGGTGGTGAAACTCGTATTCCGCGCCGTTCAGCATGGCGACGGCGCAGACGGCCAGTTCACGCAATTTGGGGTCGAGGGTCAGCTCGGTGCGGACTTTCTTGAAGAACACCGCCCAGCCCTCGGCGATCTGCGGACTATGCAGGAGGATGCGGTCCAGGTTCATCAGCTTGTCGGCACCACCACGCCGGGCGATGACGGCGTCGAGCACATGCTTAGGCTCATAGCCGTCTAGATTTTTGTATGGAATATTTGGCATGGTGTTCTCCCTGGAGTGATGCCGGCATGGCGACGTTAACAGTGGAAAGCGACAGAGTGATCGGCGCGACCCCCGCGCGCGTGTACGCGATCCTCGCGGATTATCGCTACTCTCACCCGAGAATTCTACCCAAGGACTTCTTCAAATCCGTCGAGATCGTGGAAGGCGGCCACGGGGCCGGCACGGTTGTACGCGTGCGGGGCCGGCTGCTGGGCCTGACGCAAGAGCTTCAGATGCGCGTGGCCGAGCCGGAACCGGGCCGTGTCCTGACCGAAACCGATATGAAAAGCGGATTGGTGACCATTTTTACGGTGGACTCGCGCGGTCCGGCGGCTTGCAAAGTGTCCATCAGAAGCATCTGGCAGGCGCGCGCGGGGGTGTTGGGGGTTCTGGAACGCCTGCTGGTTCCGCGTGTGCTGCAGCGGGTTTATCGGGACGAACTGGCGTTGCTTGAAACCGTGGCGACGGCCGCGACCTGAGGCCTAAGTTGGCGCGAAAATACGGATCACGCGGCTGGCGGGCAGCGTGAAGGCGGCCGTCGTGCCGCGTTGCGGCTGGCTTTCCAGGTGCAGGCTGCCGCCGTGAGCCTGGGCAAAACCCAGGGCCATGGGCAGACCAAGCCCAATGCCTTGTTTCTGCCGTTCGAACATGTTCTCGATTTGCGCGAAGGGGATCATCACCTGGCTCATGCGTTCCGGCGGAATGCCGTGGCCGGTATCGCGGAAGGTGAGAGTCACATCGCCGGTCGGCATGTGCATCGCGGAGACCTCGATGCTGCCGCCCGGCGGGGTATTTTTCACAGCGTTGTCCAGCAGGTTTAGGAAGATCTGTCGCAGCTTCTGTTTATCGCAGCGGATCAGCGCGCGGCCGAATAACGCCGACATTGTCAGCATGATGCCGTTTTTGGCCGCGGTTGCCGAAGTGATGCTGACGGCTTCGCGCACGATCTCCATGAGATCGACGTCGTCTTCCTCCAACTGGAGAGTCTTGCCGGCTTGCAAACGTCCGATGTGCAGGAAGTTGTTGGCCAGGGACAAGAGAAAACGGATGGTGGCGCGGATTTCGCCGACGATCTTGCCGTCGCTGTCCGACAAGCGGTTATCGGAACGATAAAGCAAAAGGTCGGTACTGGTGGCGATCTTGCTGAGAGGGTCGTAAAGCGCCGTGCCGAGGTAATTGAGAAGATCGCCTTTGAACTGGTCGGCCTTTTCGCTTTTGACCTTAGCGTCGGTTAGTTCCGTGAGCATCGCGTTGCGGATCGTAACATTGCGGTTGGACAGTACAAAGTAGGCCGCCGCGACGCCCGCGAACAAGATCAGCAGCGCCACGAAGGTAATCGCGGTGATACGCGAGGCGCCGCGCATTTCACTGTTGCGCGCCGCGAAAAGGCGCGACTCTTCCTCCAGCATTTCTTCGATCTTTTCGCGGATCTCCGCGGCGATCGTGCGGCTGGAGCCGCTGCGGTAGTTATCGACCGCCGTAGTGGGATCAACCTGCTTGGCGAAATTGATGGCGGCGTCCATCTGCTGAATCTTGACGCCGACCAATTCGCGCAATTCCGCGACGCGGGGCTTTTGAACCGCATCGTCGATGGTCAGCCGTGAGACGTCTTCCAGTGCGGCCCGCAACTTGGTCACGGCGCTGTTATAGCTGGCGATGTAGACCGGCAACTTGGTCAGGACAAATCCGCGCTGGACGGATTCAGCATCGAGCACGAGGGATAAAGTGTTTTGCAGGGCGTAGCGGACCTCCTGGGTGTGAGAGACCCGTTCCTGGGCGTCCCGCAGGCGTCCGATTTGCGTGTACATGGCGACGCTGGCCGCTGCCAGATACAGCGCCAGCGCGATAATGCCGTAGCGGACGATGGACTCCATCCGTTCCGCGCGATCCATCGAGACGCCCCCTAGCGATAAGACGGCACACTGAATGCTTTTTGCCCTTTATGACAAGGGTAAAATCGGCCTGATCTTCAGGGATTCTAAGATGATAGACGTACTTTTTGCATACGCCTGTATGCCGGCTTAAGCCGAGACGAGATCCCGCGCCACGGGCGCCGCCGCTGTTTCCAAGGTCTCCCACCCGCTGGCGCCCAGGGTTTCCAAGGGCTGGAACCGCGATTTGTAGGCCATCTTGGCGCTGTCCGATATCCAATAGCCCAAATACACGTAGGGCAAATTCAAGCGGCGGGCCTGTTCGATCAGCCACAGCACAACGTAGTTGCCGAGGCCGTCACGCGTGCCGTTGGCTTCGAAAAAACTGTAGACCGCGGAAAGACCGTCGGTTGTGCGATCGGTCAGACACACGGCCGTCAGCACACCGGCGCGGTCGCGGAATTCCACAAGGAACGTGTCGATGGGGCTGTCTTCCACCATGGCGCTGTATTCGTAGAAGCCCATCAGCGCCATGTCGCTGCCGGCGTGGCGTGACTGCTGATAGCGCGCGAAAAGCTCGTACTGCTCGGTGGTGGCGCGCGCGGGCACTTTGATGGCGACGAGATCGTGGTTCTGTTTCCACTGACGCGTCAGGGAACGGCGGCGCTTGAACGCGCGCGCGACGACACGCACCGGTACGCAGGCTTTGCAGCCGGGACAGGCGGGCGCGTAGGCGATGGAATGGCTGCGGCGGAAGCCGGAGCGCGCGAGCGCTTCATGCAGGGTTTCGGCGCCGGGACCGGAAAGCTCGGTCACCAATTTTCGCTCAAGACGGTCGGGTAGGTAAGGGCACGGCAAAGGCGCCGTGGTGAAGAAGAACTGCGGCCGTTTGAGGGGTGTCTGGTCCATGCTTTACAGGCTTAGAATGGCGGTCGTGGGGCAGTCTGGCAAGCCCGACTCAGCGCCGAAAAATGCTCTCGGCAAATCAAAGAATTGCCTTCGTAGCTCATAAACCTAAGGATTTCCCGCGGGGGCCAGGCTTTCACCGGTCGCGGGATTGCTCGGTTGAGTCCCGCTTTTTTTCTCCAGGAAGCGCGGAAGGCGGTCGAAATCCTCGGTCTTCAGATTCTCGGCGCGCAAGAGGACAATGGATACGCGGCGGTTCCGGGGCGAGCGGATCTGGCCTTTATCAATCGGCTCGCGGTCGGACACGCCGACGACTTTGTTGATCTGACGGTCGTCCATGCCGCCCTCCAGCAGCGCGCGGCGTGTCGCGAGCGCGCGGTCGGAGGACAACTCCCAATTGGTGTAGCCCGACGGATCGATCGCAGTGGAGGGATCGGTGTGGCCGGTGATGCTGACTTTGTTGGGCATCTTGCGGATGACTTTAGCGACCTGGGCGAGCAGTTCCTTGCTCTTTGGGTAGAGGTTGGCGCTGCCGGGCGAGAACATGTCCACCTTGTCCTGATCCATGATCTGGATGCGCACGCCTTCCGGCGTATTCTCGACCATCAGGCTATTGGCCAGAGGTGCGAGATCGGGCACGCCGCTGATTTGCTGTTTCAGGTTCTGCTGCACCTGCTCGAATTCTTTTTGTTCCTTGGCTTCCTGCGCGGCTTTGACCGACGTTTCGTCGTTTTGCGTGCTTTCATTCGGATCGGTCATTTCCGAACCGCCGGAGCCGATGGAGGGCGGGGGCAGCACCACGGCGGTGGTCGCGCCGGTACGCGATTGCGACGCGCCTTCGCCGACGGTCTGACCGCCGAGCATGCCGCCGGCGCCGCTTTCGCGGGTCGACGCGGCGATGGGGGTGAAGTAGTCGGCCACGCCGTTGAGCTGCTGCTCGGTCACGGCGTTCAGCAGCCACAGCAACAAGAAGAAGGCCATCATCGCCGTCACGAAGTCGGCGTAGGCCACTTTCCAGGCGCCGCCATGATGGCCTTCGCCGCCTTTTTTGACGCGCTTGATGATAATCGGGGCTTTGCCGCCTTCGCCGCCGCCGCCGAAATCCGGTCTTTCCGCCATGAGGCTATCGTCCCAAGAAGCCCGGCCGACCGTGAGACTTCGGCCAGCCAACCCCAAATCATTGACGAATAATGTAAACCTTCGCTTAACGCCTCACAAGCCAGGGGGGACTTGAGCTCCGGTTAAGGGGCCGGGGGCCGCAATGTCAGGCGGTGCAAGGCGGTGGCCTGGGTCGGGGCCTCGAAATAGCCCCCGTCCCGCCAGGATTCCAGCAGACTGCCGTAGGTGTTGGCGGTGAGGTTCCCGGACTGGCCGCCGGCCAGGGCGAAGCGGGATTCGGCCAGGTTGCCGAGGTCATAGACCGCGCGCAACGACGCTCCATGGAAGTGGCGAAAGGGAACGCGGGAGGTCGACGGCGTGAAGGAGCCGCGGTTGACGGTGTAGCCGTCGCCGCTGGTGCCGATGATTCGCGTGCCCAATTGTCCGATGACGGGGAAGTTTTGGAAAAGCAGGTGGCCGAAGGTGCCTTTGTGGAAGTCGCCCCACTGAAGCGCAGCGGCATCGGCAACCTTCTGCTCGTCCAGCCACACCATGACGTCGCTCCACGCGCCCGTCACTTCCTGCTCACAGGTTTCGGGGGCCGGTGTGCGCAGGTCGTCGCACCACGCCGTTTCTTTCGTCAGCACGTTGCGGATGACCTCCGCGCGCACGCCGCCGAAGTCGGCGTAGAGGTCGCCGAGGTCATCTTCCAGCAATCGCTTTTTCAGCTTTTCCATCCACACCGCGAAGATCAGCGGTTCGGGGCGGCCGCGGTCCATGTCGCCGTCCCAGGACTTCAGCATGTCGAGCAGCTGCCGGTGCCGGTCGGTGGAAGGCCGCGCGCGGCTCAGCAGATGCGGCAGCATCTCTTGGGCCATGAGTGACACCGCGTCCTGTTGTAATTCCTCGGTGCTTTTGACGCTCGCCGCCGTGCCCGTGCGCAACAGCGTGTCGATGCGCGCGGCGCGGTAGGCGTCGAACCAATGGGCCGAGATGAGATACGGATAGTCGTCGGTGATCATTTTGTTGTTGGCGTTGACGAGGATGCCGCTGGCGGGTGACAGCTCGTGCGGCAATTCCTCGAAAGGAATCCAGCCGGTCCAATCGTATTCGCCGCTCCAGCCTGGCACCGGCACGCTGCCGTCGCCGGATTTGCGGATCGGCACGCGGCCCGGGGCGTAGTAACCGATCACGCCCGCGGTGTCGGCGAACATCATGTTCTGGTGTGGGGCATGGAATAATTTGATGGCTTCGATGAACCCGGCGGCGTCGTTCGCGCGGTTCATGCGGAAGACGCCGTCGGCGGCGCGGTCGCCGGGTTGGAAGAGGGCGGCGGACAACGCCACGACGCGATTGTTGGTCACCACGTCCGGCGCAATCTCCGCCGCTTCGAGGATATCGCTGACGATAGGTCCGTGGCGGGTTTCGCGCACGGTGATGGCGACAGGATCGCCGAAACGCACTTTTATGACTTCCGTGCGGGCCTCGAAAGGCTTCGGTCCGTCGGGCGTTTCGTAGGATTTTCCGTCCGGTGTGGGCTGTTCGATGAACAGATCGCTGGTGTCGCTTTCGGGTGTCGTGAAGCCCCAGGCGACGTGATGATTGTGGCCCAGCATATGGAAAGGAACGCCGGGCACGGTCGCGCCGAACAGTTTCACCGCCGGCGTATCGATGCCCGCGAAGTACCACACACTGGGCGACTGAAACCCGAGATGCGGGTCGTTGGCGACGATGGGTTTGCCCGTCGTCGTGTGGGCGCCGTCGAGCACCCAGGCGTTGGAAGCCGACCGCGGCTGCACGATGCCGGTCATGGCGGGCAAAAGTTTCGCCGGCTGCAGCGCGTCGTAAAGCTTCGCATGTTGCGACATGGTCACGGGATCGCCGGGGCGCGGATCGGGCGTGAGGGCGGCGGCCTTCTCCGCGCCGAGTTTGGCGATCAGCGCGGCGTGAAGCAGTTCCTGGCTCCAGTTGCCCGAGAGCTGCAAGCCCATGAGCTTCTGCCAGACCAAAGAGTCCGCGGGCTTCCACGGCTCCGGCTTGAACATCAGCACGCGATATTCCAGGGGCAGGGGGTGACCTTCGGCGATCCACATGTTGACGCCGGCGGCATAGCGCTCGAACGCCTTCAGCGTGGCGGGATCGAGGCCTTTCAAATCCTCTTCGGCGCGTTTGTAGACACCCAGCGTCCGCATGAAAGTGTCGGGCCGCACGCCGAGCGCGCCGATCAACTCGGACAGCCGCCCCTGACCCTGGCGGCGCATGAGTTCCATCTGGAACATGCGGTCCTGGGCGTGGACATAGCCCAGCGCGAAATAGGCGTCGTCTTCGGATTGGGCGGTGATCAGCGGAATGCCGTGACGGTCGCGCGAGATAACCGCCGGCGCGGCAAGTCCCGCGACATCCAATTCACCGTCCAGGGCCGGTTGTGCGCGGATGGCCGAGAGCCACAGGAAACCGGCGAGAAACAGCGCCATCAGCACCAGAACGCCGATGAGTTTCCCTAGAATGCGGACAGCCTTCATCGCGCCGTTCCTCCCGTGCTACGATCTTGGCGTCATCTTCGTGGCAAACGCCTGGCTTGAGCAATGAATGAAAATCCCCATGACCCGGAAATGGGCGAAGTCCTGTTCGAGGTCCGCGCCATCGGCAACGCCGTCAAAGTGTCGGCCATCGACCCGGTGACCAACACCGAGGTCTGCGTCGTCGGCTCCGTCCACACGACCCCCTACAGCCTCAAAATGAACGCCCTCAGAAAGTTGAAGGCGGTCCTGCGCAAGAACGCCGGTTCCTAGACCGGCGTACCACTAGATTTTCCAATGAAACCAACTTCTTGTGTTGCATTGGCATGACACGGCGATATGTGGTATCCCGTCGCTGGATACACAGTCCTGGATCGCGCGGTAATCCTTTTACGATGTCTGACAAGCTATTAGCTCGTGCCGGAGATACCGTCGCCATTGCCAGCGACCATGCGGGCGTGGCGCTCAAAGCCGCCCTGAAGAACGATCTGGCGGCGCTCGGTTACAAGGTGCTCGATCTGGGCCCGGCCACGACGGACTCCGTCGACTATCCCGATTTCGGCCACGCCCTCGCTAAAACAATCTCAGACGGCAAAGCTAAAGCCGGTGTTGCGATCTGCGGCAGCGGCATCGGAATCTCCATCGCCGTGAACCGGCATGCGCATATGCGCGCGGCCCTGGTGCACGACGCGGAAACCGCGGCGCTGACCCGCCGGCATAATGACGCGAACGTCTTGGCACTGGGCGCGCGCACGATGACCGCCGACACGGCGCGCGATATCGCCAAAGCATTCTTTGCAACCGAATTCGAAGGCGGACGCCATGCCCGCCGCGTGGAAAAACTCGGCTAAGACCGAACAAAAATAAAGAGGACACCGATACGATGGACCGCCCTGTGACTTCAGCTTTCTTCAGCCGCAGCCTGACCGAGGCCGATCCGGCGGTGATGGAATCCCTCACCAAGGAATTGGAGCGTCAGCAGACGCAGATCGAACTGATCGCGTCGGAAAATATCGTCAGCCGCGCGGTGCTGGAAGCTGTCGGCAGCGTGCTCACCAACAAGTACGCCGAAGGTTACCCCGGCAAGCGCTACTACGGCGGCTGCGAGTTCGTCGATATCGCCGAGACGCTGGCCATCGAGCGCGCCAAAAAGCTGTTCAATTGCGCCTTCGCCAACGTGCAGCCCCATGCGGGCGCGCCCGCCAACGAAGCGGTGTTCCTGGCGCTGTTGAAGCCGGGCGATACCATCATGGGCATGGATTTGGCGTCGGGCGGACATTTGACGCACGGCGCCGCGCCCAACATCTCGGGCAAATGGTTCAACCCGATCCGGTACGGCGTGCGCAAGCAGGACGGCCAGATCGACATCGATCAGGTCGAAGCCTTGGCCAAGGAACACAAGCCGAAGCTCATCATCGCGGGCGGTTCGGCTTACTCGCGCATCATCGACTTCAAGGCTTTCCGCGCCATTGCTGACTCCGTCGGCGCATTCCTGATGGTGGACATGGCGCACTTCGCCGGTCTTGTGGCTGCCGGTCTTTATCCGAGCCCGCTGCCGCTGGCCGACGTGGTCACCACGACGACCCACAAGACCTTACGGGGTCCGCGCGGCGGCATGATCCTGTCCAACAACGAGGACATCGGCAAAAAGATCAACGCGGCGATTTTCCCCGGCTTGCAGGGCGGCCCGCTGATGCACGTCATCGCCGGTAAGGCCGTGGCCTTCGGCGAAGCGCTGAAGCCGGAATTCAAGGTCTACGCCCAGGCGGTGATCGATAATGCCCAGATTCTGGCCGAGACCCTGCGCAAGGGCGGGCTGGAGATCGTCGCGGGCGGCACCGACACCCACCTGATGCTCGTCGACCTGCGCCCCAAGAAGCTGACCGGCAATATCGTCGAGCATCTGCTGGAGCGGGCCGGCATGACCTGCAACAAGAACGGCATTCCCTTCGATCCGGAAAAGCCGACCGTGACCTCGGGCGTGCGCCTCGGCACGCCGGCCGCCACCACGCGCGGGTTCGGTACGGCCGAGTTCAAACAGATCGGCGAATGGATTTGCGAGGTGTTGGACGCCCAGGCCGCGAAGCCCGGCGAGACGGCCGCCGTGGAGCAGTCGGTCCTCAAGCGGGTCCAGGATTTGTGTCGTAGGTTTCCAATTTATCAATAAATTGGGGTCACAAGGGAATCTACGAGGGGATTAACGGTGGCCGGGTAGGGAAGCCCAGCCGCCAATTTTGAGGGGAACGGGATACATGCGCTGTCCATATTGCGGTCACATGGATACCCAGGTGAAGGACTCACGGCCGACGGACGATAACTCCGCCATCCGCCGCCGTCGCTCCTGTCCGGCTTGCGCCGCCCGTTTCACGACCTTCGAACGCATCCAACTGCGCGAACTGACCGTGGTTAAAAAAGGCGGCCAGCGTCTGCCCTTCGACCGCGACAAGATCGCCCGGTCCATCACCACCGCCTGCCGCAAACGCCCCGTGGACGAGGAACGTATCGAGCGCGTGGTGAACAGCATTCAGCGCCGTCTGGAGAGCATGGGCGAGTCCGATATCCCCTCCAGCGTGATCGGTGAAATGGTCATGGAGGCTCTGCAGGGCCTCGATAAAGTGGCCTATGTCCGCTTTGCATCCGTTTACAAAAATTTCCGTGAAGTCAAAGACTTCGAGAATTTTGTTGAGACTTTGGCGGAACCATCTGCGGCCGACCAAGAGGTCTGATGTCGTCCCCGGATGCCGCTTTCATGGCGGCGGCGCTGTCACTGGCAGCGCGCAATCTTGGCGACACCTGGCCTAACCCCGCTGTCGGCTGCGTCATTGTCAAAGACGGTATTGCTGTCGGCCGCGGCTGGACTCAGTCGGGCGGACGTCCCCACGCTGAAACCGAAGCGCTGAAGCGCGCGGGCGCCACCGCCCAAGGCGCGACCGCTTACGTCACGCTGGAGCCCTGCAGCCATCACGGCAAGACGCCGCCCTGCGCCGAGGCGCTGATCGCCGCCGGCATCGCCCGCGCCGTCGTAGCGACCACCGATCCCGACCCGCGCGTGTCGGGCCAGGGCATCGCCAAACTGCGGGCCTCGGGGATCGTGGTAGAGCAGGGGCTCGGCAAGGCCGATGCCGAACGGCTCAACGCGGGGTTCTTCCTGCGCATTACCCAGAACCGCCCGCTGTTCGCGCTGAAAACCGCCACCAGCCTGGATGGGCGCATTGCGCTGGCTAACGGCGACAGTAAATGGATCACGGGCCCGGCGGCGCGCCAGGCGGTGCAGGCTTTACGCGCGCGGTATGACGCGATTTTGGTGGGTTCCGGCACGGCGCTGGCCGACGATCCGATGCTCAATTGCCGCCTCGAAGGCTACGCCGGCCGCCCGAAAGTGCGCATCGTGCTGGATCGCCGTTTGCGTTTGCCGCTGACGTCGCGCCTTGTGCAAAGCGCGAAGGAGATCCCAACGTGGATTGTCACGGCGGAGGTGGGCCCGAAAGCGGAAGAACTGGCCGCGCTGGGCATCGAGGTCATTGCCGCCGATAATGTCGCGCGCACGCTGGCCGCGCGTGGTTTGACCCGCGTCCTGATCGAAGGCGGCGGCGAGGTCGCGGCGGCGTTCCTGAAGGACGAGATGGTTGATGAAATCGCCTGGTTCCGCGCCGCGCGCATTGTCGGCGGGGACGGCGTTGCGGCGGTTGGAAACTTGAGCGCCGGATATCTCGGCGCCCTGCCGGAATTTAAGCGGCGCCAAACCCTTGTTTTCGGGGAAGATTCCCTCGATATGCTGGAGCGGGCCAAAGCGTAGAGCCCGGGCAATAATTTATTGTCTTTTTGAGCCGCAAATATATCTCCTGGGCCCATATCACTTGAATTATGCGTAAAATATTCGTATTAATATTACGAATATGACGACGCCGATCTCAGGAATATAAGAACATATGTTCACCGGTATTGTTACCGACCTGGCGACAGTGGCTGACGTGGCTCCCGGACGGGATGCCCGGCGCTTCCGCATCGTCACGACTTATGACCTGACGTCCATCGACATGGGAGCGTCCATCGCCTGCAACGGCTGCTGCCTCACGGTGGTCGAGAAGGGGCCCGATTGGTTCGCCGCCGACGCGTCCCAGGAGACGCTCAACAAAACCACGCTGGGCTCCTGGAAAGCCGGCGACAAAATCAACCTGGAGCGCCCTTTGCGCATGGGCGACGAGTTAGGCGGCCATATGGTGCTCGGCCATATCGACGGCGTGGCCGAAGTCCGCGCCGTGCGCGATGACACCGGCTCCAAGCGCTACACGATTGTGCCGCCGCGCGAGCTGGCCAAGTTTGTCGCCGCTAAGGGCTCCGTGGCCCTGGACGGCGTGTCCCTGACCGTGAACGAAGTCGATGCCGATAGCTTTGGGGTTAATATTATTCCCCATACACAAGAGGTTACGACCTTCGGCCGCCTGACGCCCGGCAGCCGTGTGAACATGGAAATTGATTCGCTGGCGCGCTATGTTGCGCGTCTCATACAGCCCATATCCTGATCGAGTTAAAACCGTGCCAGATACCGCGCGTAATAAAGACCACGCCGATTTCCTCTCTTCCATCGAAGAGATCCTTGATGACGCCCGCAACGGGCGCATGTTCATTCTGGTGGACGACGAGGATCGCGAAAACGAAGGCGACCTGATCATCCCCGCGCAGATGGCGACGCCGGAAGCCGTCAACTTCATGGCCAAGCACGGCCGCGGTTTGATCTGTCTCTCCATGACACGCCAGCGCACCGAACACCTGCGCCTGCCGCTGATGCCGGCGCACAATCAATCGCGCCTTTCCACCGCCTTCACGCTCAGCATCGAAGCGCGCACGGGCGTGACGACGGGTATCTCCGCCGCCGACCGTGCACGCACGATTGCCGTCGCCATCGATCCCGCCTCGACGCCGCAGGACATCGCCACGCCCGGCCATGTTTTCCCGCTGGTCGCCAAGGACGGAGGCGTGCTGGTGCGCGCCGGTCATACCGAAGCGGCGGTGGACGTCGCGCGTCTTGCCGGTCTGATTCCCGCCGGCGTGATTTGCGAAATCATGAATGACGACGGGTCCATGGCGCGCATGCCTGACCTGATTAAATTCGCACAACTCCACGGCCTCAAGATAGCTACGATTGCGGACTTGATTGAGTA